>JAJYKN010000040.1 GCA_021788515.1 Nitrospirota bacterium
GAGCTGTTA
Source organism: Nitrospirota bacterium (assembly GCA_021788515.1). Lineage (GTDB taxonomy): Bacteria > Nitrospirota > UBA9217 > UBA9217 > UBA9217 > JAJYKN01. The sequence continues at coordinate 10 of JAJYKN010000040.1, forward strand.
AAAGGTAAAAAGATTTTCCTGGTAGGCAGGGAAGATGACATATGAATCGCTGAAAGAAATGGGCATCGTTGAGGAGCGTGCCGCGGAGATCACGGAGATCATTGCTCTCGTGACCCGGGCGGAACGGGACCTGACGACGAGCAAGGTTCTGCAGGACAAGGATGAGGAATGGGCTTTTGCGGCAGCCTACCTTGCCATGGTTCGGTCGGCACGGGCGCTCATCCTGTCCGAGGGGTTCCGTCCCAAGGGCGTTCGCGGCAGGGATGCGCAAAAAACGGTCGTGACGGCGGCTGGAGTGCTCCTTGGCGAGCAGTATAAGAGCCTGATCAATAAATTCGACCGGATGAGAAGAAAATATCAGAGCTTCATGGAAGAGGCCGGCCGGATCATATCCCGGTACGAGGCCGGACAGGCCATCAGGGATGCGGAAGAATTCATTGAATTGGTGAACGGGAAAATCAGGGAAAAATACTCGCAGATGTCACTGCTGAATGATATTCCTCAGCTTGTTTCAAGATAAGGCCGCTTTGGTCCGAACGCGGTATACCGAAAGGGGGTGGAAAACTAATGGCAGCCAAGAAAAAGGCAAAGAAGAAGGCAACCAAGAAGAAAGCCACCAAAAAGAAGTAGTTTCTATACAAGGTGTCCCCGCAGTGGGGCCCGCCGGGGGCTCGAACGCCCCCGGCGTATTTAAAAGAAGGCCGGCAAGCTTCGTACTACGCACAAGGCATTATTGTCATCATTCTTCACTTTTCATTCACGCAATCTGTTGAGGAAAGGGGGTGAGGCATTCATGGCTGCGAAAAAAAAGGCCCCGGCAAAAAAGGCAAAAAAGACCACAAAAAAGAAATAGCCAGTGTGTGATGACGATGATGTAGCTATGAACGTTAACCATCTGCAACTTTACCACGAAGCCGGTCTTCGTGGTTTTGTTTTTAACAAGCCTTTCCTTTGCATCCCGGCGTCCGTCCGGACAAGACAGCGAAGTCATGCGTAAAAAGAACACCCTCATAGCGAATCGTAGTTCCCACAGCGCCCGCAATAGAAAACTGCTTGCTGCTGCCGGCATCCTTCTCGCTCTTTATCTTATTGCGCACATTATTTTCGGCGAGATGGGCGTGATCAAATACTACCGTATGAAGGCGCAGTATAATGCTCTCACGGGGGAGATCGCGGCGCTGAAGCAAGACAATGCACGACTTACGTACGAGGTCCGTGCCTTGAAAACCGATCCCGACCACATCGAGCAGATCGCACGGGACAAACTGGGACTTGCGCGCCGGGGTGAGATCGTGTACTATTATGGAGAATCCGAGCGGCAAAATCCCGATACGCTCCCATCGCCGACGGATCGTTGAGTGCGTACGGGGGGACCGGGAATGTATGCGTGATCTCGCGTTCGCCAGGTAACGCTTTCCTTGCCCATGTCCGATAATCCGCTTTACATAGCCTTTGTCTGGCATATGCATCAGCCATACTATAAGGATGATATTACCGGCTCGTATATTCTTCCGTGGGTCAGAATGCACGGAATCAAAGATTATTACGACATGCCTGCGCTCCTGACCGACTTTCCCGACATCCACCAAACCTTCAACCTCGTTCCTTCGCTTCTGAAACAGATCCGCGACTACGTGGAAAACGGGGCCACGGATAAATTCCTTATCCTGACGCTGAAACCGGCGGTGGAACTCCATCAGGCGGACAAACTTTTTCTGCTCAAGAATTTCTTCATGGCAAACTGGGACACCATGATCAAGCCTTATCCGTCCTACTGGGCGCTGCTCGACCGCAGGGGCTACAGCGTTTCTCCCGACGACCTTCAGAACGCTACGCGGTATTTTACGACACAGGACTATCTCGATTTGCAGGTCTGGTTCAATCTTACCTGGTTCGACCCTCTCTTCAAGCAGAACGATCAGTTTTTGAAAGGCCTGATCCGGAAAGGCTCGGGATTCACCGAGACCGAAAAAGCGCTGCTTATTCAGAAACAGCGCGAGGTCATGGCGCTGATTATTCCGGAATACAAGCGGCTTGCGGACAGGGGCAGGATCGAACTTACGACCACGCCGTTCTACCATCCCATTCTCCCGCTCCTGTGCGATACCGACCTGGCGAAGGTGGCGGTGCCCGACATTCACCTTCCGCTCAACCGGTTTGTCCATCCCGAGGACGCCAAGGCCCAGGTCGACCGTGCGCTGGCATACCATGAAAATCTTTTCGGCGCCCGTCCTTCCGGCATGTGGCCTGCCGAAGGATCCGTGGCCGAAGACATCATTCCCCTCCTTGCCGATGCCGGCATCAAGTGGATCGGCACGGATGAAGGGGTGCTTGCCCGGTCCCTGGGGATCCACATTGAGCGGGATTTTGCCGGCGTGATGAAGAACCCCGAGGTGCTGTACAAACCCTATCTCGTGGGCAAGGGAGATAAGCGGGTCTCCGTGGTGTTCCGCGATCATACGCTTTCCGATCTCATCGGGTTCGTTTATTCGAAGTGGGATTACAAAAACGCAGTCCACGATCTCATTGACCGGCTCCACCGGATGAGGCGCGAGGTGTCGGACGGACCGCATCTGGTGTCCATTATTCTCGACGGGGAAAACGCCTGGGAATATTATCAGAACGACGGGAGGGATTTTTTCCTCTATCTCTATGAGCGCCTGAGCGGGGAACAAGGGCTCCGGTGCGTGACCGTGGGAGAGTATCTGAAGGAGCATCCCGCGCAGTCTTCCATCGAACGGCTTCACGCCGGCTCATGGATCAACGCAAACTTCCGCATCTGGATCGGACATGAGGAAGACAACCGCGCCTGGGACCTTCTTGCCCAGACGCGTGATGCCCTGACAGCCTATGCTTCCACCAACGGAGATCCGGCAAAACTGGCAAAAGCATGGGAAGAAATCTATATCGCCGAAGGGAGCGACTGGTGCTGGTGGTACGGGGATGACCACTATTCCGAGAATGACGAGGAGTTCGACGTCCTGTTCCGGACACACCTGATGAATGTCTACCGGATTATCGGCCTCGATGTTCCGGACGAACTCCAGATCTCCATTCTGCGCGAAGACCGGCAGGCGCTTCCCACGGTGGAACTCACGGCATTTATCTCCCCGACGATCGACGGGCAGGTGACGAACTATTTCGAATGGTTGCCGGCCGGTTTCTATGACGTGAGCCAGGGCGGGGGAGCAATGCATCGGGGGGCCTCGATCATCACGCATATCTATTACGGGTTCGATCTCAAGAACATGTTCCTCCGCATCGATCCGAGCGGAAGCCTGAAAGACGAAAAAGTATCGGAACTCGCGTTCTTCATTAATTTCCTGTATCCTAAAAACAGGGATGTGGAAATACGCGTTGTGCCGCAGGAACGGCGCGTCAGCGCCGCACTCTTTCTGGGAGACAATGGAAACCGTTTGCAGACAGCAGTGATCAATACCGTCGCGGCCAACGATATCATCGAGCTTGCCGTGCCCTTTGAGCTTCTGGGCGTCAAACCGGACGATGAAATCCAGATCTTCGTGACGGTCGAGCGGTCGGGTTCGGAGGTCGAGAAGTGGCCCTACCGCGGCTACATCCAGTTCAAGGTCCCGACCGATGACTTCGAGGCGATGATGTGGCAGGTGTAAGCAAGGACTAACTGCGGCGATCCCGCAGGATTTCCACGCGGCCTATGCTCATCGCCGCATTTCTATTCTTTCTCTTTCCGTACGTCAAAATCCTCCAGAGCCCAGTCGTCATTCTCGTCTATTTCAAATACCTGTTCGTTGACGCGCTCCTGTGGATCCCGTCCGCGGCTCAGCAGTTCCCGATGGACGAGGGGCCTGGCGGCCTGCGGCAGCGTCGGGTCGACATAGAGTTCCTGAAGGTCAAGGAGTTTCATCGTTTGGAGAAAACGTTCCGAGAAAGCAAGAGGCGTGTGCTCGTTTCGGACCAGGGCATACCGTACCAGCGGGCGGCCGGACCAGTTCCGGTGTTCAGCGACCATGCGGATGGTTTCCGCGGCCGTGTCCTTGCGACTGATGACTTTGAAGAGATGGCTTTCCTGCATTCGGGGATTATCGAGGCACAAGGCGACCACCTCCGGGTCGCGGTCCTGCAGCAGCTTGAGAAGGACGTTCCCCACCGCCATTTTTGCCAGCGATTTCTTATAGCCGAGCGCCATGCCGGGAATCCGTTCAATGACTATGGACTCGACCTTGTGCCTGAAGACAAGCGGGATAAGCGTGCTGCGGGACAGCTCCGTGATGTCGAAAAGGTGGAGGTAGCGCGCGATGGCAAGCGATATGGACAGCGGAGTTTTCGGGTTTTTTGCAAGTGCGAGGCGGATGGGATAACTCTTTGCCCAGCGGTTGTCCCTGGCGATCGACTCGAGAACGTCAACGGGCAGATTTTTCCTGTTCGCCAGGATCAGCACATCCTCTTCGCGCAGGTTGCTGTTTCCGAGCAGCGCTCTGATCACCCTGAAAGAGGGGTCGTGGAGAAGCCGCGTGAACGCCTCCACTCCTGCCGTGGCGGCCAGCTCCGTTCTTGCTTCTTCCGAATCAGTCATGATCCAATTATACGAATTTTCAAAGGTATTGACAAATGCTAACATTTTCTGTATTTTTATATGTCAACAACATGAATTTTAATGGTTTTCGATCCTCAGATTTCCCGGCATCTCGAGGGTTGCAATGGAACGGACGCTGCTCCTGAATGCAACATTTGAACCGTTAAAGATCATATCGTGGCAGAGGGCGATCACCTTACTGACCCAGGGCAAGGTGGAGGTCATCGACTTCTACGATCGTGACGTCCGCGGCGTGTCCATCACCTTCAAACTTCCCTCCATTCTCCGGCTGCTCAAACTGGTGAAAGTGAAGCGCAGCAGCAGGGAAGTGCGGTTCTCCCGCGCCAATATCTACCAGCGCGATAAATATTCCTGCCAGTACTGCGGCGTGAAATATCCCGCCGAGGACCTGACCTTCGACCACGTTATTCCGCAGGTGCAGGGCGGTCAGGCCACCTGGGAAAATATCGTGACCGCCTGTCTGGCCTGCAATAACCGGAAAGGCGGCAGGACCCCGCAGGAGGCGAAAATGCGCCTGATCCGTCCGCCGGCAAAGCCGCGGTGGATGCCCGTTGTCACGCTTACCATCGGCATCAAGAACGCCCCCTTAAGCTGGCGCGATTATCTCTACTGGAATGTTGAATTGAACAAGGACGGTTAATAGTCAACGTGCCTTGCCGGCCTGCCAAGTGGAGATGAACGGCTCACGTGCCGTTCTCAGCAATGCGCTGTCGCACGGTTTCCCTCTCTTCCCTTATCAGCATGCGTTGTCTCCCGGCTTTTTTTCTTGTCAACTACCAGGTTTGATGCTATATTTCGACTCGCCGTACCAACGGTCATATATGCAGGGAGGCGTTTACCATGAAAAAACTCTTCACGCTCATCTTTATTATCAGTGCCGCGGTGATGCTGCCGGCAAACCGGGCATCGGCATTCAGTGCTCTTACGGAAAATGAATTTATGACGGGGGAGAGCCTCGATCCCGGCATGACCCAAGCCGGGATTAATTATACAGTGGGCGAACACTACGTAAGCTACTACCCGGAAATCCGGTACGGCATGGGTGCCTTGATGGAGTTGGGCGTCAGGTTCGGCGTCACATCGGCAAGGCTTGCCTCGGGAGAAAATATCGGGGCCCTTATGGGCGCCGATCTCAAGTACCAACTTGCGAAGGAGACCGAGGGAATCCCGATCGACCTCGCCGTGGATCTTGGCGTCGATAACACGATCATTAACAGCAAAAACGCGACCGAGCTGACCTTTGCGACCATCGCCAGTAAGGGCTTGCCCCTGACCGACCGGGGGTATAAGATCACCCCCTACGGCGGCCTTGCCATGTCGGCCCTCAATGGCTCGCTCCCTGATAAGCAGGACTCCTACGTGAATGCGTTTGCCGGTCTTGAGTGGAAGCTGACCCAGAAATTCATGATCCTGCTCGAGTTCAAGGCAGGCCACGAGATGACGGGCGGAGCCGGTATCAGGTTCGAATACTAACCTTATCGGCGCAGCGAGGGCGGGCAGGAGAACAGCCGTGCAGGCGCCCCGTTGCCGTCTCAAACAGCGGACGGGCAGGGCCCGGTGAATCCCGCGACTTCCAGCCCCCGGCTCCTGCCGGAGGGGGCTCCGCAAATCGACATACCATGCCTATTTCACTTTCTGGTAAAATTCAGGAACAACCGCTTTCGGACATCCTCGAAGTTCTGCGCCAGATGAAGGCGACCGGGACCCTGACTGTCAAGAAGGACGCGGTTACGAAGAATATTTTTGTCAAAAACGGTCAGATCGTCTTCGCAACCTCCACGGAGTCCCGGGACCGACTCGGTGAGATTCTCGTGAAAGCGGGCATCGTTTCACCGGAGAATATGGACTATGCTCTTCAACTGTACTGGAAAGGCGGCGGAGTAAAAAAACTTGGCGCGGTCCTTGTCGAAAACGGGCTTGTCGCTCCCAAGGAATTGTTCAACGGGTTGAAACTCCAGGTCAAAAACATCATCTATACCCTGTTTCTCTGGCATGACGGCGACTACCAGTTCGAGGAACGGTGGCCGTCCGATATTATTCAGCTGCAAATCAATTTTCAGGAGTTGATAGCCGAGATCATCCAACGGATCAAGCAAGAGAGCTGAACGCGGCACCCCTCAATTCGAAAGCACCCCCTCGCCGCTTCCGACGGATTCCAATTTTTCTATTGTCCTTTCGAACGATTACAGGTATAATTTTCTCCGACCTTGTCGCTCATCCGGAGACCACTGGTGAAATCCCTGAAGCATAGTTCATTTCCCGAAATAGCCGAGCGTGCCGGTGCTCTCTATAATGAAGAAGAGGACACGCTGCTTCTCGGGATGCTCGGCCAGGAATACCTTGTCCGGCGCGAAGGCGTCTTTGTCCGGGGCCAGAAGGCGCCCGAAACCCATGCGGCGGTGATCCTCGATTATCTTTTTTCAACGGGGACCGCGTGCACCATGACGCCCTGGCGGACGCTTCGTGATTTTGTGGACGAACTGACGCCGGACTTCAGGAAAAAAGTGGAATTGCCGATCACCACCTATACGGCGGAGATCCTCGCGCGCTCGGGCAACCTTATGCCCATGCTGGACTCGAAAGCGGTGCCGAGCCTCATCGGCAGCGATCTTGCCCTGACGGTCCGGGCCCTTCCCAAGGTGTATCTCCATGTCGAGATTTCACAGGAGACCCAGGATTTCCCGGCCGAGGCCTGGATGCTGTTTTCCCATAATGCTCATGAGTTTTTGGAATTTCGGAACCTTCAAGTCCTCGCAGAGCTGTTCAAAGACCGGCTCCTGAGCCTGCTCAGAATCTATTAACGCAATGACAAAGACTAAAACGCCGCGTGCCACGGAAAACCGAAATCCGCAAATATCCACGCGGGAGCGCATCGTTCTCGCTTTGGACGTCGATGACGACCGGGAAGCCCTGGCCATCGTCGCCGAACTGAAGGATTCAGTCGGGCTGTTCAAAGTCGGCCACCAGCTCTTTACGGCCTACGGTCCCGATATCGTGCGCAGGATCATCGGCATGGGCGGCCGCGTTTTTCTCGATCTCAAGTACCACGACATCCCGAACACGGTTGCGAAGGCTTCGGCCGAGGCGGTCAAACTCGGCGTGAGCATTTTTAACGTCCACGCCCTCGGCGGACTTGACATGATGAAGGCATCCGTTGAAGCAACGAACGAGGCGGCGCACGCACGCAACCTGCCCGTGCCGCTTATGCTGGCGGTCACCATTCTTACCAGCATGGACGAAGCGAATTTGCGCAAAGAACTGAAAATCACGCGGTCGCTTAAACGGGAAGTGTCCCATTTGGCGCGGCTCGCCCAGCGCGCCGGCATGCACGGCGTGGTCGCTTCACCGCAGGAAATCAGCATGCTGCGAAAGGCCGTCCGGGGGCAGTTCGTCATTCTGACGCCGGGCGTGCGTCCCGCCTGGGCAACGAAGGACGACCAGAAGAGGATCATGACGCCGAACGAGGCCGTGGCCGCCGGCGCGGACTACCTCGTGGTCGGCAGGCCCGTGCTCAAGGCGCAGGACCGGAAGGCGGCGGTGGAAAAGATTGTTGAAGAAATAAACCAATCAAAGAGCATTTAACCACGGATGAACACAGATATATCAAAATCTTAAAGAGAAAACAGATATTACCTTCTGGTAAGATTCTCCTCCGCTAGAAATTTTTATTTTTTGATTTTACCATGTT
>JAJYKN010000041.1:0-6413 GCA_021788515.1 Nitrospirota bacterium
GATGGTATGAATATCTCCATGGATGAAGGCGTCATCGGTTGAAACGTGCGTTTTGCGGTAGCCGTTATAGAAATAGCCGAGCGTCAGGCCGATGACGACGATCACTCCGACGATCATGAAGGCTTTTTTCTTTTTCTGTTCGTTGCCGGTTTTTTCTTCTGCCATGATATCTCCTTGACGATTATTGCGAAGGGCATAGAGCAAAGAGTTAAAAGATGTTACCCCGAACCCTCTGCCCTCAGCGCCCTGGATTATTTTTCATACAATTCGACGATATCCTTGCCTGCTGCGTTGAGGAAAACAGCCTCTGCGCGCTTAAACCCGTAGAGCGACTTCCAGGAGTTCGATTCAGCCGTGGTCAAAAGCGTGACCGCATCTATCACGTCGGTTGCCGTGCCCACGCCTTCCTTATACCGAAGCCGCTGGAGTCTCAGGTTCTCCTCTGCCTGCGCAACCGCTGTTTTTGTTACGTCCATCTTCTGGGCAGAGCTCTGAAGGTCCAGGTAGGCGCTCTTTACTTCAAGCCGTATATTGTCAAGCAGCTTTTCCCGCGACAGTTTAAGGGACCGCAGCTCCGCTTTGGCAATGCCGATCTTCGAATTGCTCGCCCCGCCGGAAAAGAGATTGATGTTCACTCCCGCGATCAGGGACGTGTTGTCCTGGTGGACCATGTACTTGTTTTCAGAGTATTCGTAGCCTCCGGAAACGTAGAATGTGGGCAAATACTCTGCCTGCGCCATCTTCACGCTCTGTTCCTTTGCCGCGATCGCCGCATCCATTTCCTTGAGCGCAGGCCGCAGCGCTTCGGCGCTGGCCCACGCATCTTCGAGCGTGAGGCCCGCAGCAGGGCTTTTTTGAATTTCTTCGGGCTGCACCGGTTCGTTCAGCGGTCTTAATAAAAGGCTGTTGAGCTTCGACTCCCTGAGGGAGCGAAGATTCTCGGCAGTCACGAGGCGCTGCCGGGAGTCCGCGAGCGTCACGTCAGCCTGGAGCACCTCGTTCTTGGTGATGACGCCTGCGCCATACCGGGCTTCCGTGTCTTTTTTGTGGGCCTCGTACTGCTGCACTTCTTCCTTGGCGACCTGGAGCAGTTTTTCGGATTCCAGCAGGTCCAGGTACATGGTTATAAAATCAAGCGCTGCCTGGCTTTTCGTGCGATTGGTCTCTATCTCCCGTGACTTCAATTCGTACTGAGCAGCATTGATCGATGACCCTGTCTTTCCGAAGTCATAGAGCAGCTGTGTGGCCCTTACCCCGTAGGTCAGGAATTGGTCCTGCGATGTCGGGGCCGTCAGCGCGCCGAACTTCGCCTCAGGAGTGTACTGAAGCCAGGTCTCGCGGCCGTAGAGATCTACGAAAGGGAGCCAGGGAGAACGGGCGAGCGATATTGATGCCCGGGCCGCATCTTCATCGCTCTGGGCAATCTTGACGTCCCGTCCGTCCTGCACGACGATCTTCAGGCCTTCTTCCAGGGTCAGTGCGTGAATGCTGCGGGGGATGATAATCAGGCAAAAGAATAGAACAGCGATGGTGTTTTTATGGCTCATAAGGTGACCTCAATTTCCAGAAGGGAGTTCTTAATGTAAGTAAGTGCTATACTACACAAAAGCGCGGGGAAAAGAAAGTTTTTTTTAACGAATATTTTGACAATACAGGTAAATGCAAAATTTAAAGTCGGAGTTGCCGCTGGATTTTTGCGGGCTTATCGCCCATCTCTCTTCTGGACATTTCCGGCCACTTGGGGTAAAGTTTCCGATCAATTACTGAGAGTTTCTATTCTGACGGTTTGTAAAGTAATACACATAATGCCGGTAAAGTACCCACTAAAAAAAATAGAAGACCGATAAGAGCGTGCTGTTCTGCCTTGAAGTTAACGAGCTGCCATGGACATTGGCGTTGATGTGATTGTCACCGCTCCCTGGGCCGGTGCTAAAAAAGACAGGCTGATATGCTGATAACGACCAGCGAGAGCAGGGGAAAGTACTCGTTGTAAAATGCAACGAATGGACATCGGGCGGACGATTTTTGTAATCCCTCAGGTATAGCAGGTATAGATAGTATAGTCGTGGATCTTTCATCATTGGGCGGGGAGCTTTCCGTGAAGTCTGAGAAACAGCAGAAGATTAATTTAAAGCGAATTGCGCAAGCGAGCTTATTTCTCGTAGCTCTCATCAGCGTTGTGTCTTTCCTGGGATGGTTTTTGGGCGTGCTGATCGTAACCAGATTGCGCACCGATTACATTCCGATTGCTCCAAGCACTGCACTGTGTTTCGGCCTGCTCAGCTCGTCCTTGCTGGCATACGTGCTTCATCCTCTGAGTTTTGTCCATCGCAGATTTGCCGTCTTCTCCGCCTGTTTGACGTTCGTGCTCGCATCAGCGATAATCATCGGTTTTTTTCTCAACATCTCAAGCGAGGCCGAACATCTGTGGCTGAACATGCCGTTGTCAGTTGGGAATGTCCATGCAGGCCATATGTCACCGTTGACCGCTGTCGCCTTTTTAACCGGGGCAACAGGCGCCCTCTTTCTGGTCTTTTCATCACAAACAAGGGTTCGTTTTAAAAACAGTGCAGCATTCGCCGGAATAGCCGTCGGCGTGTTTGGGTGTATTGTGCTTGTCGGGTACGCGTACGGCACGCCACTCCTGTACGGAGGCACCATCATCCCGGTCGCGCTCCCGACTGCCGTAGCTTTTGTCCTTTCAGGTCTCGGATTGACAGCTGCGGCCGGGCCGACTGCCCTGCCGTTCAGCGTTTTTACAGGTCAGACTGTCCGCAGTCAGTTGATGAGGTCGTTTCTTCCCGCCCTCATCACGCTCATTTTGGTCGATGGGTTGCTGTATATGACAACCTATACGAAAACTGTCAATCCCGCGCTCTTATCTTCATTGCTCGCCATTTTGTCCGTACTTGTCGTCACCCTGTTGATAACGAAGATGTCAAAATCAATCGGAGGTCAAATAGACAAGGCACACACTGATTTCGCCAGGGCGGAAGAAGCGCTTCGACTCGATAGCGAGATCATCAGCAAAATGGAAGAGGGGGTATTTCTGGTCAGAGCAGCCGACCTCGTCATTGCTTATACCAATCCGAAGCTCGAGAGGATATTCGGTTACGGGCAGGGGGAACTGATCGGGGAAAATATCAGCATATTGAACGCCTCTTCCGGAACGACTCCGGTTGCAACGGCACATGACATGGCAACGTCGCTACGGGAGGCCGGGGTGTGGACCGGCGAAGTCCGGAATAGAAGAAAAGACGGGACTCTTTTCTGGTGTTCCGGCACCGTTTCGTCCTTTGAGCACCCTACCTACGGCATTGTCTGGCTGGCTTTGTATGAGGACGTTACCGGGCGGAAACAGATGGAGGAAGAACTCCGGAAGGCCGAAGCGGAATATAAAAATCTGTTTGACGCATCCCTGGACGGGATCTATCAGGTCAATGCAGAGGGCGTCTTCATAAGGATGAACCGGGCGGGGGCGAGGATATTCGGCCACGAAGACCCCTCCGAGATGATCGGCAGAAACGCGCTTGAATACTGGAGAGACCCGAAGGACAGGGAGGCGTTCAGGCAGGAGTTGAAGATCAAGAAGGCGGTAAGCGCCTACCACATGGCGGCCAGGAAAATGAATGGAGAACCACTGGAACTTGAAGCATCGAGCATGATGATAGAGGACGAGAACGGCAATTTTCTCGGAATCAAGGGAATACTCAGGGATATAACCGATCGTAAACGCATGGAAGCGCAACTCCGTGAGTTTTCCTTTACCGACGCTCTGACCGGCCTGTACAATCGGCGAGGGTTCTACGACCTTGCCGACCGGGAATTGAATATGGCCAAACGATTGAAGAGAAGCATGTATATACTGTCCGCGGATATGGATGGTTTGAAGGCGATCAATGACAACCTGGGCCATAAGGAAGGGGATAAGGCATTAATCATGATTGCCAATATCCTCAAGAAGTCGTTTCGGAATGTAGACATCATCGCTCGTCTCGGCGGAGATGAGTTTGCGGTTGTCCCGATAGGGATAACGAAGACGGATACGGATCTGGTTACTGCACGGTTACAGAAAAATTTTGATATCTTTAATGCCGGGGAAAGCGAACCCTGGAAGCTGTCATTAAGCACAGGACTTGGCTATTACGACCACGAGCATCCCAGTTCTCTTGATGAACTGTTGGTCCAGGCAGACGCGCTGATGTACGAACAAAAAAGAAGCAAGCGGGAAAAAGAGCATTAAGGAGGAAGCCCCCCCATTTCCTAATTCAAAATTTCTCACTTCTTAATTGTCCTCTTGCCAAGCCATATCGGGTTTTTACTGTTAGATTGTCCCCTTTTGATCTTCTCCCTCAGCCCATTTCTGTTATAATTCATACGAGACTCCCTCTGAAAGGGAAAACGGAAAGGACCACCTTAATGCTGGAAGCGAAGGATTTTGCTACAGGTTGCCTGACGATAATACTATGCGCAATGTTAATCCCCGTCTTTTTTCTGGTCTTCAAGCTGACTCTTTTTTTTGCTATCTTCCTTGCACTGGCCACAGGCATTATCTTAGGGATAACCATTGTAGGTAGAATAGTGAGACTCTTTATCACGGGGAAATGACTGCGGGACTTGAGACGGAGAGCGGGAGGTTGTTACACCCGGGGGGCATGGGTCACTTCTCAACCCCTGACAAATGCGTTTCAACATCATGATATTATTCAGCGCCCGACAGCAAGGGAGACTCCCTGTCATGGAGAGACAGCTTTGCTGACACAGCCTCGCTGCTATTGTTGGCATAGCAGTAAATGCAACCACAAGGACAGGTGTTATACGCTCCAATATCCGTACTGGCGACACATCCGCAGAGTTCACGCTGCGACTTATCCTTCTTCACTTCCAGCGGCCGCCCGATGATCCTGGATATAAGCTCATCATTGATACACTTCCCATGGTTTACGCCCAAATCTGAAAGATCGACCTCTTCAGCGCACGTTTCGAGTTTCAGGTTATAGGCCCTGCCTGTGCCGACAAATGCTTCTGCTATAGCACGAATATCTTCCAGGCTCATATCGCGGGCTTTGAGACTGTTCAGCCGCTTTCGGCATTTCGCATAAAAATCCATGAAGCTGATGATGCAGGTATCAGTGTGTCCCGTCAGTGCCCTGGCTAAGCGTTCAAAGGACCTGGAATGAAAATCCCTGTCTATCGAGTCCGTCATGAGTATCGGGTCATATCTCCACACAACTCGCTCTTTACCGATTCTCTCCGACAATTCGATGAACGTTGCTACAACGTTGTTTTTATCCGGCACATTCGGCTCGATATCTTTCCCATAGGGCGTCAGCGTAAATTGGAAGTAGTAATTGTACTTCTTCCGGTCAAGAACAGTCAGCTTGTCGATCATCCTGGCCGGGTTCTTTGTCCAAAAGACGATGCAATCCACGAGTTCCGGGTCCAGGGAAATCCGGCTCACTTGACGGGCATTCATCGGATTCCGAACCACAACAAAGCCCTCTTCGATCCGTTTCATGAACCAATCGCTGTAAAATGCCGGGATATCGGTTCTTCTGCTGGCGCTGATGATCATTTTCTCCGACCTTCTCAAAGCAGAAAAAGCTCTTTACAAAAGGCTTGCTGCCGCCGTATATTCTTTATACTTCTTCGTTCTCATAATTACAACGAATTATCGTGAAAACGGCAGTTGGACGCCGATGAACGCGGATTTTCGCGGATAGAACGAGACGTGCAAGTGTAAAAGATGCTTCACCGCAAAGGGGAGTCTTTTTTAGGTTCAGAAGTATTTTATTGCCACGTTTTCATCCGCTTTATCCGATTTTATCGTTCGACTGAGCTCACGACGAAGTCTGCGTCCCAAATGCTCGTTCAGGATAATTGACAAGGCTGCGGGAAAAGTATAAATTGCCCACACGTCCGGACCGTGCGGATTTGCACCATAACAGTCAAAATAGTTTTAAAATGCCCAAAGGCGGTTTATGAATTGAACACGAGAAGATTTATAATATCAACGATTTTTTTGTTTTCCCTCTTTGCCTGTGTCCGAGCGCCGTTCGTGGTGACGAAACCGGAGGAGGCCATGGAGCCCGTCTCGTGGAGGAAAGCCACGGAGCCAGCCGATGACATGGATTTTAAGGGCATGGCAACTGCAGCGCGCCAGAGCCTGGAGTATTATAAGAAGCTTCCCCAGAACACGGTTTTTTTCCTCGGTCCTGACAAGGTGACCGCGCTGGACCAGGTTGTCACGCTCCAGAACTTTCTCCTGATCGTCGAGAACGATTCCCTTTCTTTTGACCAGAAGATCGAACGGATTAAAAAGGATTTTGTTCTTTACCAATCCGTGGGAACAAACGGCGGCGGTACCATTTTGCTCACGGGATACTACGAGCCAACACTCTCCTGCCGGGTTG
>JAJYKN010000041.1:6423-8250 GCA_021788515.1 Nitrospirota bacterium
TTCCGCTCTATCGCAAGCCCGACGACATGATAGAAGTCGATCTTTCGCAGTTTGGTGCGGGCTTTCCCAAGGACAAGCTCTTCGGCAGGTTGGACGGCAAGAAAGTCGTTCCCTATTATTCACGGGAAGAGATCGACGGGAAGAGGCTTCTTGCGGACAAAAACCTCGAGATCCTCTGGTGCTCCGACCTCGTGGACATCTATGTGCTGCAGGTGCAGGGCTCGGGCAAGGTCGACCTCGGAGACGGGAATATCCTGGGCGTTCTGTATGACGGCCAGAACGGCAGGCCGTACACGAGCATCGGCAAATATCTGATCGATGCGGGAGTGATGACCAGGGACACGATGTCCATGCAGGCGCTGCGGGAATACCTTCGCTCTCATCCCGAGAAATTGAACGAGGTGCTGTACCGGAACCAGAGCTATGTCTTCTTCCGGCTCGACACGGGGCCGTCCCTCGGGAACATCGGCGTGCCGCTTACGCCGGGACGCTCCATAGCCACGGACAGCAGGCTCTTCCCCAAGGGCGCCTTGGGTCTCATCACGTCGCAGAAGCCGGTGATCGAGAACAACGAGATCAAGAAATGGGTGCCTTTTACGCGGTTCGTGATGAACCAGGACACGGGCGGCGCGATCAAGGGGCCGGGAAGGGTCGATCTGTTCTTCGGTCAGGGAGCAGACGCTGAACTTACTGCGGGGAACCTGCAGCATGAGGGGAAGTTGTACTTCCTGCTTCGCAGGAAGCAGGAAGAATGAATCTGAAAAATGGTGAATCCCGCTACTTGCAATCCCCCGGCCGGGGTGGTCGCCTGCGTTCACTGAATCCCGCCGATCCTGGAGCTCAGTGATCCCTTGTCGTGCTTCAATCACCTCCCAGAATACCCCGGTACAGTTTTTTCGTCCGCTCCTCCGGCTCAAGGTCAAGGTCCCTGCCTAAGGCCAGCTCGCACCGCTCATAGGCGCGTATCGCGTCGCTGCGCCGGCCGTCTGAGTGGTACTGCGTCATGAGCCAGCAGCAGGCGTTTTCATTGCACGGATCGGCAAGGAACAGTTTTTCATAAACGGCGCGGGTTTTTTCACTGTCGCTGGTCCCTTCTACCATGGTTGCCATGGCTTCAAGCGCCCGCAGGTAGCGTGTTTGAAGCTGGTCGCGAACCGCGGCTGTCCAGTCCGCGGAGAGGTCTTCCGGCAAAAAATCGCCCTGGTAGAGCATGATCGCCTGGGAGTATTCTTCTATTGCCTGCTCGGTTTTTCCGCGCACCTTCATCCGTTCCGCATTTTCGATGTGGGTATGAAATTGTCCCACGTCGGTCCAGACGCGGCCCGCGTCGAGCGTGAGGACCCCGTCCTTCAGAGACAGGCAGGAATCGCCCCCATCGTCTCGGCCCGCCGGCTCCAGGACCTTTCGAATGCGTGAAAGCATGCTGTTCAGGGACTGGTTCGGCGATTCCGGCTGGTCTCCCGGCCAGAGCAGTTCCAGCGCCGTATCCCGCGGCAGGGTCAGCCCGTCGCGGGACGCGAGAAGTTTCAAAAGTGCTTTTGCCCGGGCGCTTTTCCACAGGCCGTCGGTAATCCTCTCGCGGTCGCGGAAGACCTTGAATCCGCTGAAACAGCATATTCTGATGGACGACGCGCTTGTCCCTTCCCGGAATTTCTTCTGCAGCGTCTCGCAGTAGTCAACACAGATGTTTTCTGCGAGGGCCCTGCGAACGAGATTCTCCATGTCCGCCCGGGTGAAGAGAGCATAGTAGGTAAACCCCCGTTCCCGGCCGATCGCAAGGCCCGCGTGAAGAAACTCCTTGAATTCGCGGTTTTGTTTTTTTTGCGC
>JAJYKN010000042.1 GCA_021788515.1 Nitrospirota bacterium
GGTCACTCCCGAGGTCAAATACCAGGCGTGGTTCATCCGGTTCGCGATCGTTATTCCTACCGTCCTGATTGTGCTTGCCCTGTCCTATTCCCGGCATTTCAGGAAGTATCAGCAAATCTCGGTCTCTTTCCTCGTTCTTGTCGGCGGGGGGGGCATTGTCGCACTGATCGCCCTCACAAGCAGGACTGCCCCCTATTTTCATTTTGCCGGGCTCCTGCTGGTCTTCATGTGCGCCTATACGTCCTTCAAGTTGAGGTTCCTCTATGCAACCCTCGTATCCTGGTCCATTATCGGTCTTTATGAGCTCTCAGCGCTCGTCATGAGCCATGCGCCGCTCAGGATCTTTTTGACCGACAACTTCTTTTATATATCTGCGAACCTGCTCGGCATGTTCGCAAACTACCAGCGGGAACTCTATACGCGGAAGGAATTCCTGCAGACCAGGCGCATGCAGAAAATGGAGCAGCAAAAGCATGCCATGGAAAAAGGGCAATTGAACGAGGCAGTGGACAAGGCCGTGCAATCCCTGAAAGAAAGCGAGGGAATATTCCGGACTCTGGCGGATACAACGACAGCTTCCATCATTATCCATCGGGGCGGCCGGTTTTTATACGCCAACCATGCTGTGCAGACAATCACCGGTTTTACCCACGACGAGCTGCTGAACATGGATTTCTGGGAGATCGTGCATCCCGAGTACCGGGAGCTGGTGCGGGAGCGGGGCCGCGCGCGGATTTCTGGGCGCACTGCTCCTATGGCCTACGAATTCAAGATCCTGACCAAAAACGGAGAGGAACGATGGGCCACGACGACCACCGGGTTCATCGATTACGCCGGGTCACCCGCGGTTATCGCAACGCTCTTCGACATTACGGACAGGAAGCAAGCGGAAGAAGATAAGGTGAAGCTCTACGAGGAGAGGATCAGGGAAGAGCAGCGGCACCTCGCGGAAAAAGAGCACATGCTGATGGAGCTCCATGACGGCGTCGGCGGCATTACCACAAACATCAGCATTCTGTCGGAAATGGCACAGCAATCAAACGATCTCGACAGCGTCAAGAGCACGCTCGCCACCATTTCTCGGCTGTCCCGCGACGGGGTTTCCGAGATCCGAAGCTTCATGCGGAGCCTCGACACCGGCGAGTTGAACTGGCGCACCCTCGCGGCGGAGATCAGGAACCAGGGGACCAGCCTGCTTGAGCCGCACAACATCGCCTTTACGTTCGAGACCTCGATTGACGATCAGAACATCACACAGCCCGGCAGCCTGCTCTGTGTCAGTCTGTTCAAGATATTCAAGGAAACGATCACAAACGTCATCAAGCATGCGAAAGCCACTTCCGTCTCGGCCAAGCTCAGAATTGTCAAAAGCGGGCTTCAGCTCTCGATCCAGGACAATGGGGTCGGCTGCGGGCAAGCCGGCGGTTCCGGCCGCGGATTAGCGAACATGCGGAAACGGGCCGTGGAACTGGGGGGAACAATGACCGTCTCCTTTGATAGCGGGGCCCGGGTGGACCTGGAAATTCCCCACATAATGTAATGCCTTCAGTGCGCAGGGACTAAGCACGCCCCCTATCTGCCCTGAATAGACCCGAAAAAGAGGTCTCTTCAGGCAGTCGAAAAAAAAGCTACAACTGCCTCCCCGGGAATAAAAAATAGTCGCATCTTGAAGGAGCACAGGCCTGAAGAGCCGTCGTTCTGCGGACAACGACGGGGAGATTACACGTTAAACCGGAACAGCATGATGTCCCCGTCCTTTACAACGTATTCCTTGCCTTCGGAGCGAAGCAGCCCCGCTGCCTTCACTGCCTGTTCGGTCTTCAGTTTCATCAAATCGTCGTAGTGAAAGACTTCGGCGCGGATAAAACCCTTTTCGAAATCCGTATGAATTTTGCCGGCGGCCTGCGGCGCCTTGGTGCCTTTCGTGATGGTCCAGGCCCGCACTTCGTCCTTGCCGGCAGTAAAGTAGGTGACGAGGCCAAGAAGGTCATAACCCGCGCGGATCATGCGGTCGAGGCCCGATTCCTTGAGCCCCATGCCGGCGAGATACTCCTTGCGCTCCTCCTTCGGGAGCTGGGCGATCTCGCCTTCCACCTGGCCGGAAATAACAACGACCTTTGCGCCTTCCGCTTCGGCGATTTCTTTTACCACATCCACCAGAGGGTTCGGCTTGTCTACCTTGTCCTCTGCAACGTTCGCCACATACAACACGGGTTTGGAGGATAACAACGCGTAGCTCTTGAGCCACTGCATTTCTTCCTCGGAATGCGCCCCCCGCCGGACGGGCTCGCCTTTCCCGAGCATGTCCTTAAGCCGGAGCATGAACTCTACCTCTTCAGCGGCCTTCTTGTCCCCGGTCTTGGTCATCTTCTCAGCCTTGTATAAGCGTTTCTCGATCGCATCGAGGTCCGCAAGCATGAGCTCGGCCTCAATCACTTCGATGTCCGTCTTGGGATCCACCTTCCCCGCGACATGGATCACGTTCGGGTCTTCAAAGCAGCGCACCACATGCGCGATCGCATCCACTTCGCGGATATTCGCCAGGAATTTGTTTCCCAAGCCCTCGCCCTGGGCCGCGCCCTTTACCAATCCGGCGATATCGACAAACTCCATGCTGGTAGGCGTAAGTTTCTTGGGCACGTAGATCTCGGCGAGTTTATCAAGCCGCTCGTCGGGCATGTCCACCACTCCCACGTTCGGATCGATGGTCGTGAAAGGATAGTTTGACGCTTGCGCTCCCGCGGAGGTAAGCGCGTTGAAAATGGTAGACTTGCCCACATTAGGAAGTCCTACGATGCCGCAGTTAAAACCCATGGTAAAACTCCTTCTTTACATCCAAAACCGAAATAACCACGGATGAACACGGCTAAGAAAAGGAAAAAATATGATTCTTATTTATCCGTGTTCATCTGTGGTGAATTCGCGTCTATTTTAGCAACAAAAAACCCGGAGCTGTCGGAAGAGTCCTTCAGGTCCGGGCTTCTGATCACTTACTTTTGATTGAACATATTCATCGCTCGTGCGGGGCCTTCCTGGACAATCGCCTGAACTGCCGCAGCCGCACGTGCGATTATATCCGGCAGGACCTGCCTCTCTTCAACAAGGAACGGACTCAATACGTAATCAGCAGCGTCCACACCCGGCCCAGGCCTTCCGACCCCGATGCGGACCCGGACAAAGTCCGATGATCCGACATGCTCAATGATGGAACGAAGTCCATTATGGCCACCGTGGCCGCCGTTGATCTTTACCCGGACAGCCCCGAAGGGAAGATCAAGCTCGTCATGGACCACAACGAGGTCGGCAACGTCGGCATAGGCGCTCCTGATGATCGCGCCGACTGCCCTGCCGCTGTCGTTCATGTATGTCTGCGGCTTGGCCAGAATGACCTCCCGGCTGTCAATCCGTACCCTGCCGATAAGTGCGCTGAATTTTTCCTGGCTGATATCCACCCGCAAGCCTTTGGCGCATTTATCAACAGCCATGAAACCCACATTGTGCCGCGTGTGTTCGTACTTTTTGCCCGGGTTGCCGAGCCCGACGACGATTTTCATTCAATCCCCGGAGAACAGCGCGCGAGTTCCTATTTTTTAGGAGCGGCTTCCTTCTTGGGAGCGGCTTCTTTCTTGGGAGCGGCCTCTTTCGCGCCTGTCGCACCACCCTTGGCCTCGGCAGCCGGAGCAGCTGCAGCAGCTTCGCCCTCTTTCTTAGGCTTCTTGACCAGTTCGGGCTCACCGCCCTCCGTTGCCGCAACCGGCGCAGCAGCCAGCATTTCCTCAAGCTTCGCATCGGAAATCGGCGGCTGGATGGTCACGACCGTGGCGTCGCCGTCGGTAAGGATCTTGACGCCCTCGGCGACTTTGATGTCCCGAACGTGGAGCGACTCGTTGACCTTGATCGACGTAATATCGACTTCGAGATGCTCGGGAATCTGGTTCGGGAGGCACTCCACCTCGACCTCGCGCACTCCGTGCTGAAGGATTCCGCCCTCCTTCACGCCGATGGACGTTCCTGTCAGATGGACGGCCACCGGAATTTTCACCTTCTCGTTCATTGCGACTTCCATGAGGTCGACATGAATGAGGGCGCCGTTCCTCGGGTCGATTTGGTAATCCTTGATCAGCGCCAATTTGTCAGGACCGCCGCTGCCGCCCTCGAGCTTGAGGTTGATGAGCGCATGCTCGCCGCCCTCGGTGTTGAGGATTTTCGTCACATCCTTATTGCCCATGGAGATGGGCATGGATTTGCCGTGGCTGTACAGTACTGCCGGCACCATCTGGTTCCGCCTCAGGCCCCTGGCAACTCCCTTGCCCGCCTTTTCCCTGACCTGTGCTGTTAATGCTATCTTTTCCATTTCTCCTCCGTTGATAAACGCCGTTTAAACGGCTTGATCAGTTTAAACGGTTTAAACTGTTTTGTTCCTTACACAAAAAGGGAGCTGAGCGACGTCTCCTCGTGAATACGCGTGATCGCTTCCGAGAGGATCAGCGCCACGGAGAGGACCGTCAGCTTTTTGCATTGCTGCTGTTTGCTGTCCAAGGCGATCGTGTTGGTGGTAATAAGCTCGTCAAGCGTCGAGTCATTGATGCGTTGGATCGCCGGACCCGAAAGCACCGCATGGGAACAGGCTGCGCTGATGGACCCTGCGCCATTCGCCCGGAGCGCTGCCGCTCCTTCGGTCAAAGTGCCGGCCGTGTCAACCATGTCATCCAGCAGCAGGCAGTCGCGGCCCTTGACGTCGCCGATAATATGCATGACCTGCGCTTCGTTCGGTTTGTCGCGCCGCTTGTCGATGATGGCAAGCGCCGCATTCAGCCGCTTGGCAAATGCCCGTGCCCGCTCCACGCCGCCCGCATCGGGAGAGACCACCGTGAGGTTCGTGAATTTCTTCGCCCGGATATATTCCAGCAGGACCGGCGCAGCGAAGAGGTTATCCACGGGGATGTTAAAGAACCCCTGGATCTGGCCGGCGTGCAGGTCCATGGTCAGCACCCGGTTCGCGCCCGCTGCGGTAATCAAGTCGGCTACGAGCTTCGATGTGATAGGGACCCGGGGCTGGACCTTCCGGTCCTGCCTGCTGTACCCATAGTAAGGCAATACGGCCGTGATCCTGGCCGCCGACGCCCTCTTCAGCGCGTCGATCATGATGAGCAGTTCCATGAGGTGCCGGTTCACGGGGCTCGACGTGGGCTGCACCACGAATACGTCCATGCCGCGGACATTGTCCACGATCTGGACATTGATCTCGCCGTCGCTGAATTGGCCGACGACGGCGTTCCCCAACGGGAGGTTCATCCGCTGGCAGATCTCCTTGGCCAATGCCGTATTGGCGTTGCCGCTGAATACTTTTATCTCTTGCCCTCTCAATTTTACCATGAGAACCTCATCCTCGCGAATTCTGGTTCGGGGGCAGGGAGTCGAACCCCGATTAAAGGCTTCAAAGGCCTCTGTCCTACCATTAGACGATCCCCGAATGAAGCCTGCTGTACAGCAACCATGATCTGCCTGAGAAACATCAAAAGGATAGGCGGGCGCCTATCCCTTTGCATAAGACGCAGAATCGGCAGTACTGAAACTTGGAGCTATTACTACTGTGCTTCTGGCTCTTTTGGCGCCTGTTCTCTCTTTGTGGGATTCGCCAATTCGCGCTCGTATTCGGCCAGAACCTTCTTTTCGATCATCTGTCTTGTCTCGCTGTTCAGCGGATGGGCAATGTCCTTGAACGTTCCGTCTTTCATCTTGCGGCTCGGCATAGCCACGAACAGTCCCGCATTTCCGTTGATGACGCGCAGGTCCCGAATTAAGAAAACGTTATCGATCGTTATGGTCGCATACGCCTTGAGTCGTTCTTCGTTATTGACCGGAAATACCCTCACCTCTGTGATTTCCATATGCTCCCCCCCCTCATGGTTGACACGCGAATTATGTACGGAGGTGCACACCATCAGACCGACGGTGTCCTCTGTTCCTAGAGATACTCCGTAAACGGCGATTCGGTCAATGTCTCCGCCGGGTAGAGGCGCCACCCGTATCCGGAGAGGTTTTTTGCGGCAGCACGGCAAGCGGCTTCGGCCTCGAAGATGCCGAAGACCGTCGGCCCGCTCCCGCTCATGCGTACGCCGAGAGCTCCCTGGGCCAATAAGGCTTCTTCGATCCTGCCGATTTCCGGATGAGCGGATGCTGTCACGGGTTCCAGGTCATTATGGAGCCCTTCGGCGATGTTTCGGACCGTAAGCCTTGCAATTTTAGTACAGTCAACTTTCTTTGTCAACCTCAAATTTAAGTTTTTGTATACCTAGGCTGTTGAAGTCCCAAACCCCGGGTTGACCAATAATGCCCAGCAGGCCGGCGCTGGAGGGAGCGGGGTCAGGATTTCACCCCTTCCCCGGGCGATGGCCGTGGGCCCGAAAAAGAAAAAGGGAACATCCATGCCGATTTTTGTCCCGACTTCAGCCAGACGGTCCCTCCCAAACCCTGTGCCGAGCAGCCTGTTTGCAGCAACAAGAACGGCTGCGGCATTTCCGCTTCCTCCAGCAAGACCCGCAGCAACGGGAATCTTTTTTCGTATTGCAATGTCGAGACCGTCGGTTCTGCCAGTCGCCTTCAACAACTCCGCTGCCGCCTGCCAGGCAATATTGCCCTCTCCTCCGGGCACCGGGCCGGCATCGCTAAAGCAGTGAAGCTCTATGCCCCTTTTCCCAAGAGCGATCGTGACCTCGTCATAAAGGCCCACCATCTGCATCATCATCTCCACCTCATGGTACCCGTCGGGTCGTTTGTCGAGCACCGACAAGCAGAGATTGATTTTTGCCGGAGATCGAAGCGTGATCGAATTCATCGCACTCCTTTCTCTGTATATATTATCCCTCTTCTCTTCATGCTTTTTCGCCGGCCCGTGAAAAAATCGTCATTCCCCTTTGATGGGGAAAGGGCCGCTATTGCCCGTGGTTTTTCCCGCCCGCCTCATTGCCCAGCACGAACGACTCCTCGCTGATCGGAGTGTTGACCTCGACGTCGGTGTATTGTACCGTGAGCAGCACCTTCTTGTCCGGGTTCTCGATCACGATGCTGATCGGCAGACGGTAATGGGATATTTCCTGCATCCGCTCGAAACGGGCGTCGTATACAAGTTTGCCCGCCCGGTACAGTTCCTGCGACAGAACTCGGGGTTCCTGATCCGAACCGGTTGCCGGATACCGGAGCAGAACACGCCTGATCACATCACCAGAGCGCACTTCAAGGGTGCAGTCACTTTCCTGTCCGCACAGCAGCGTCGCGGATGAGGACGGAGCCGCTGCGGGAATATTCCCCGAGAGCAGGTTGCAGAGGTCAGAGGCCTCCAGCCCCTTGCCGAGGAGCCTCCCCAGACCGGCAGGTCCCGTCCGGGTGACCTTGTCATCCCCGGGCATCCGAAGCAGAACGTTCTGCCCATCCCAGACAATTGCCATGATCGATTGGCCAAGCGGCCCGTAGGCTTCCATCCGGAACCGTTTCTGGCCATCGATGACAATGCCGACGGTGTCGAGCGCACGCCTCCGGCCTTGTTTAATGATTTCAACCCGCGCCACTGCCTTGAGGCTGACAAAGGACTGCCGGTGCCGCTCCAGCGCCTGGAGCAGCGGCCCGGCCGGAACAGCCGTCAAAGGGACCTCCGGTTTTTTCGGAAAACAGGAAAAGAGGAAGGGAATGACAACAAGGACGATGAGTCGGGACGTTTTCACTTCTTGCCTTTTTTCGTCGATTTCACATCTTTAAGCAATTCATCGGGATTTCCAAAACCCGCTGCCTTAAACTTCTCGCGGAGTGCCTGGTTTTTCGGGTCCAGTTCCAGTGATTTGAGCCACTGTTCTCTTGCCTTGTCCTTCTTGGACATCTTCAGAAAAATATCGCCATAGTGTTCATGCATCACGGGGTCATCCGTCGTCGCTTTTGTCATTGCCTTTTGCATGACACCGGACGCCTCTTCCAGCATGCCCTTTTGATAATAAGCCCAGGCAAGGCTGTCGAGGATATACGCGTTGTCCGGCTTGATCAGGAGCGCCCGTTTGATCAGCTGAATTGCTTCGTCAAGATTTTCGCCCTTCTCGGCATAGGTATATCCCAGATAGTTGAGCGCATCGGCGTTCTCGGGCTTCAGCTCAATCGATTTCTTAAGCGCTGCGATCATCTCGTCGCGCTTCCCCAGTTTTTCGTAGGCCACAGCAAGACTGAACTGCAGATCGTC
>JAJYKN010000043.1 GCA_021788515.1 Nitrospirota bacterium
CTTGATGAGCGAGGAGCGGTCCGTCTCGTCGTAAATGACGAAGGTCCGCTTATACCCCAGGCGGTCCGCATGCTGCCGCAGGATCCGGACGCAGGCCGAGTGGAAGGTGCTGATCCAGAGCCGGTTGAGCGGCACATCGATCAGCCGCTCGACCCGTTCCCGCATCTCGCTTGCCGCCTTGTTCGTAAAGGTCACCGCAAGAATGTTGCCGGGATCCACGTTTCGCTCGCGGATCAGGTGCGCGATCCTGCAGGTGATCACCCGCGTTTTCCCGCTGCCCGCGCCTGCCAGGATCAGAAGCGGCCCGTCGCCGTACAGGACGGCTTCGCGCTGAGGCGGATTTAAATTGTCGAGATAATCCATACAATTCAGAAGTCAGAAGTCAGAAGTCAGACAAAAGCGTGGAATCAAAAGTCTGTCCTCTGTCTTCTGGATGTCTGTTCTACTCCACTGTTACGCTTTTCGCCAGATTCCGCGGCTGGTCAACATCCGCGCCCAGGAGCACTGCAATGTGGTATGCAAGGAGCTGAAGCGGAATGGACATCAGGATCGGCATGAGCAGCTGATTTGTGGCCGGGATGGAGATCGAATGGGTGACCCGCTTTGCGATCTCCGCATCCCCCTCGGTCATGATCGCGATCACGATCCCGCCCCGCGCTTTGACCTCTTCGATATTCGCCAGGATCTTGTCGTACACGCCGTTTTTGCCCGCCAGCACCACCACCGGCATCTTCTCGTCGATGAGCGCAATGGGCCCGTGTTTCATCTCCCCAGCAGGATATCCCTCGGCGTGGATGTACGATATTTCCTTCAGTTTGAGCGCGCCTTCGAGCGCTATGGGGAAATTCGGGCCCCGCCCGAGGTAGAGGAAGTCGTTCGCCTTGAAATAATGCTTAGCGATCTGCTCGATATGTTCATTCGCTTCCAGGCAGCGTTCCACGAGCGTGGGGACATGCACCAGGTCAACGAGCCGTTTTTTCACGCTGTCCGTCGAGAGCGCCCCGCGCAGGCTGCCGAAGAAAAGGCCGAAGAGATAGAGGGCCGTCAACTGGGCGGTAAAAGCCTTGGTCGACGCAACGCCGATCTCGGGGCCGGCATGGGTGTAGATCACGCCGTCGGCCTCCCGGCTCACGGTCGAGCCTACGACATTGCAGATGGCGATGACCGTGGCGCCGCGCTTCTTTGCCTCGCGCATGGCCGCCAGGGTGTCCGCGGTCTCCCCGGACTGGGTAATGGCGATGAACAGGTCGTCCTTGCCCACGAGCGGGCTCCGGTACCGGAACTCCGACGCGATATCGACTTCCGTCGTGATGGACGCCAGCTCCTCGAACATGTACTTGCCCACAAGCCCGGCGTGCCACGACGTGCCGCAGGCCACGATGAATATTTTTTTGGCGGTCTTCAGCCGGTCGTAGGCAGGACCGATCTCTTCGAGATGAATAACGCCCGTGTCCTGAGAGAACCTGCCGCGGATGGTGTCCATAATGGCGCGGGGCTGTTCGTAGATCTCTTTCAGCATGAAGTGGCGATACCCGCCCTTTTCAGCCATGACCGGGTTCCACATGACGCGGGTTACCTCGCGGGTCAGCTCGGTCCCTTTGAGGTCGGTGATCCGCACTCCTTCAGGGGTGAGGATGGCCATTTCGTCGTCATTCAAGAACAGCACGTCCCGCGTGCGGTGCAGGATAGCGGGGATATCTGAAGCAAGGAAGAATTCCCCCAGGCCGAGGCCGACCACGAGCGGACTCCCTTTTCGCGCGCCGACCACAACGTCGGGATCCCGTTCGTCGATGACCGCGATGGCGTAGGCGCCTTCCAGGTGCTTGGCCGCCTCGCGCACCGCTTCTTCCAGGGCCAGGCCTTTCTGCGCGATGCTGTCGATCAGGTGGGCGATCACTTCCGTGTCCGTTTCGGACTGGAATACGCGGCCCTGCGCTGCAAGGTCCTTTTTGAGGGCTACATAGTTCTCGATGATGCCGTTATGCACAAGCACAATGCTGCCTGCGCGGTGCGGATGGGCGTTCTCTTCCGAGGGACGGCCATGGGTGGCCCAGCGGACATGCCCCACCCCGATCTTGCCGGTCAACGTTTCGCTTCTGAGCAGCGCTTCGAGGTTCTGGAGTTTGCCCACGGCCCTGCGGACTTCGAACTTGCCGTCCTGGAGCACGGCCACGCCCGCCGAGTCATAGCCGCGGTATTCCAGCTTCTTCAGCCCCTCGATAAGGATCGGGACCGCCGTTTCTTTTCCAATATAGCCGATAATTCCGCACATAAGTTTTTGCTACGCTCCGTTTCACATTGAAAATTTCATCAATTTCCAATGTTTTTTTTAACGCTTCTTCTGCCTCATTTTTCTTCTGCGGCTCGCGAAGCCCTCGCGGATTTCCTGGGGTGCGCGGCTGATGCCGAGGGCCTCCGCAGGAACATCGCGCGTGATCGTGGCTCCGGCTGCAATGAGCGCTCCGCGCCCTATCGTTACCGGGGCCACCAGTTGGGTATCGCTGCCCACGAAAACGCCGTCCCCGATCACGGTCTGGAATTTCTGGAAACCGTCGTAGTTGCAGGTAATCACGCCCGCGCCGATATTCACGTCCGCGCCCACCGTCGCATCTCCGATATACGCCAGGTGGTTCGCTTTGCTTCCTTTTCCGATCGTGGATTTTTTTATCTCGACAAAGTTTCCGATATGCGCCGCCTCCTCGATCATTGCTCCCGGCCGGAGGTGCGCAAAGGGCCCGATGATGGCCCGCGAAGCCACGTTGCTCTCCTCGATGACCGAGCAGTCTTTCACCGTAACGTGGCTCGCGATCACGCTGTCCACGATCCTCGTGCCCGGATAGATGACACAGGCATCGCCGATCTTCGTCCGGCCCTCGATCCTCACGTTCGGATAGAGGACCACATCGCGTCCGAGAGATGCCTCGCTCCCGACAAAGATGGTGCCGGGATCGAGCATGGTCACGCCTTCGAGCATCCACCTGCGGTTGGTCCGCTGCCGCATAAC
Organism: Nitrospirota bacterium; assembly: GCA_021788515.1. Classification (GTDB taxonomy): domain Bacteria; phylum Nitrospirota; class UBA9217; order UBA9217; family UBA9217; genus JAJYKN01. Next base: position 3,005 of record JAJYKN010000043.1, read on the forward strand.
AGCCTCGGCGCGGCTCAGGTCGTATCGGGAGTTCACCCCCATGACTTCATCTGGATCGCCGCACAGCAAGGCGGCAACAGACCGCTTCTTTTTCCGCGCAAGCGCTATCATATCCGGCAAATAGTACTCCCCCTGGGCGTTGTTCTTCCCGAGCAAGGCAAGGGACGAAAGCAGAAACTTGGCTTCGAAACAGTATATGCCGGCGTTCACTTCCCGGATTTTTCTCTGTGCCGCGGTAGCGTCCTTTTCCTCCACAACGCGCATGACGCCGGACTTTCCGCGCACCACCCTGCCGTACCCGAAGGGGTCCGTCATCGCGGTCGTGAGCAGCGTGACCGCGGCCCGAGATTTTTCGTGGAGCGCCAGGGCCTCCTTGAGCGTATTGGTCGTCAGAAGCGGCGTATCAGCGCACAAAATCATAACCGGACCATTCGAGGAGGAGATCGCCTCCACGGCCTGCTGCACGGCGTGGCCGGTGCCGAGCTGTTCCGCCTGGAGCACGATCCTGACCCGGGAATCCGCAATCGTGTTCCTCACCTTGTCCGCCTGATGCCCCAGCACCAGGACAACCTGTTCGGGGTCCACGCCGAAAGCGGCATTCAGCACGTGCAGGATCAGCGGCTGTCCAGCCAGCGGGTGCAGGGCCTTGGCAATATTCGACTTCATACGGGTGCCGAGGCCCGCAGCAAGAATGACGATCGTCGGCTTCACTTACCGAACCTCCTCCGGATGCTTCAGCTTGTGGGCCTGGAGTTCGCCCATGGGGACCAGTCCCAGCGATATGATGAACTTCATTCCTTCTTCGACGGTCATATCGATCCTGGCAACCTCTGCCTCGGGCAGGATGAGCAGAAAACCCGCCGTGGGATTCGGCGTGGTGGGAACAAATACGGTCACGAACCTGCCGGAAAGGCCGAGGCGATCACCCTCCACCTCACTGGTCACGAACCCCACGCTGTAGCAGCCTTTGCGGGGATACTCGACAAGGCCCACTCCGCGGAACTGATGTTTCATGGAGAAGGTCTCCATGACCTGTTTTACCGTAAAATAAACGCCCCGTACCAGCGGCACTTTGTGCAGCAGTTCATCGCTGAGCTTGACGATCCGGCTTCCCAGATAATTCGCGAACAGCACGCCGATGAACAGCACAAAGAGGACGAGCGTGACGATGCCGAGCCCCGGGATCCTGCGTCCCAGAACATATGCAGGAACACCCGCGAGGATTCCGTCAATCACCCCGAGGAGCGCGGAAAGTACATAGTAGGTAGCCCACACCGGCAGGATGACGAGCAGGCCGGTAATAAAATATTTTCTCACGAAGTCCCTGATTTTTTTCACGTTTGTAATATTACTGATTTTACCCTGCTGTTGCAAGCTTTTTTTCAGAAGAGGGCGAGGCAGGGTGCGCGGCGGAGAACAACGAGATCGTGAAGGAATATAAAAAGGGCCTTCCGGAAATCCGGAAGGCCCTTAAGAACATCGACGATGAGGACTACGGGAGCGGCAGCATGGTCATGTCCGCCCTATCATTTCCCGTGCGCAGATCGGCAACCTGCGGGATGGCAAATGCGCCGGCGGTAGTAAGCGACGACCAGCCTACTGCCTCGATTCCGTAGAATGCTCCGTGGAGGGGCAAGGCAACAGAGCCGCCGGGGAGGTTCGTAAACGTGTAGGTGCCGCCACTGACGATCTGTCCGCCGCCGTTCGAGCCGATATTGATCGCGTTCACAATCATGCCGCCTTGGACCGCAAAGAGCACACCCCGGTTCATCATGCTGTTCATCGTCGAGGTTGCCATCGAGATCATACCCGTCACCGTGTTGCCCTGATAGGGCGACGAAACAGTAAGCGAGCCAAAAGAAACCATTGACGCAGAAGACACTGTTTGATAGGCGCTCCTATCATACAAGACCGCTCCGGCAGCGGCCCGGTATGAGCCGGAGCCGCCGACGGGGGTCATCGGGGTCAGCGTAATCGTTGGGGTCCCGTACGTCCCCACCTGAAGGACATCATTCGAGAGCGGGAAAGGAGCGGTGAAAGCCCCGGTCAGAGGATTGAAATGCCGGAACCGGATCTCATAGGGATATTCTCCGGAGCCCGGAAGCGTTTGGTAAAATTGCACCCATGAGCCGGTCGGCGATGCAATGGCGCCTGTCACCGCATAATCGGGAGCTCCGGCCGCCGTCATCGTAATCGTCCCGAGATCGGTCGCCCCGCTCGCGGGCGTCGAACCCGTTGTAATCGGCACACCCTTGATAATGACCGTCTGATAGCCGAGACCGCGGACCACGACATCCCAGGTGCCGGTAACGAGGGTTGAGACCGGATAAAGGATAAACGTGCCGTCGGGCTTCGGAACAGTCCACCGCCGCACCATATGATAGGTGTTCGTGCCGTCGGAAGTCAGGCGTTCGGCCTTGATCACGAAGCGCGGCGTCGTAACCGACCCGCCTGACGCCAGTGCGAGTTTGCCGATAATAGCGCCTGCATGGTCGAGATCGAAGTACGTAAGCCTGGGTTTCAGCACGTACTCCCCGGTCCTGAAATCAACGATGTCATGGCCCGCGTCGAAGTCGATGGCGAGCCTCAGCGTTCCTCCCGCCGTCATGGTGAACACGCCGTCCAGCTTGATCCCGTGCAGTGCGTCAGGAACATGCAGAGGAGATGCGGTGCCGCCAATTACGACTTCGTTGTTGTACTGAAGATTCATGGTCTGCGCAGACGCGGTCAGCGCGTCCTCCGTGCCGGCAAGAATCAACCTGATCTGCTGATAATTTCCAACAGCAAGCGAGACGCCGCTCCAGAGGGACCGCATGCCGCCGTTCGCCAGCGTGAGCAGATCGACGGTTACGGGAGCAGCAAGAGGCTTTTTGACCCAGCCTGCATCGTTCGGCCCCGCCGTACTGCTCGTATGGAACCAAATGTCCTTGACCGTGATATACGCATGATCGAAGTCCCCCGGCGCATCGGTTACGAGGACGCTCAAGGTCCCCGCCGATGTGGCATTGCCGTTGCTGCTGGATGAACTGTTGCTGCCGCACGCCTGCAGAATTGCTACGGCCATGAACACCATGAGAAAAAAAAGATATCTGCGATATTTCATGCTTTGTTCCTCCTTACGCCACAATTTCAATTAATTATTGATACCACTATCGAGCCCGCTCTATTATTGTATATTTTGACACGATAGCTGCCGAAAGGTTAAATGGCAAAAAGCACAACGTCGCCCGGCGAAGAAAAAGCATACGCCGACACAAAGGACGGACATGCAATCGTCCATTCCCTAGAAAAAACCAGGGGTTGAGGCCGGGAGGAGCAACGCTATTTGGAACGGAAATGAACAGGAGAGAGATACATTACCACGAATTGTAAGGTGTGCCATCCAGGGCGATCAGCGGGCTTGCGCTGTGCACGTCGAAAACGCCGCCTTCTTCGCCCTCGGGGGCAACGGTAATCCAGTCAGGTGCGCCGGTAAAGGGGTCTTTGGGGATATCCCGCAAATAACTCCTGGTCCGCTCCTGCTGGTTCAGCAGGTCCTGAATCTCGGAGGGATACTTGTCATTGTCGGCATAGTACTGATCGATGGCTTCACGCAGCTGGAACAGATCCTCCCGGAGAACCGCTTCCCGCGCCCGGACGATGGAACTTTTAAGACTCGGTTGCGCAATGGTGAGAAGAATGCCCATGATGGCGAGCACGATCATAAGTTCCAGGAGCGTGAACCCCCTTTGCGAGCCTGCCTTATTTTTTATTGTTTCGTCATGCATGCGCTTGTTACCAGGTGTTATACTTCGATCCGTCGAGGGCGACGGCATCGCTCTTCGAATAAACGTCGTAGACATTTCCCCCGCCCCACTGGTCCGAATCGGGAGCATCGGCGTACGAGCGGAGGCCCCAGTTGTTCGGATTATCCGGGGAATCGGGTTTCGTCATGGGATCCCGGGGTATCCTGCGGAGATATTTTTTGGTCCGGTCGGCCGGGCCGGCAAGCTTCAGCGGTTCGGTCAACTGCTCCAGGGACTCGGGATAATTGTTCTGGTCGGCCTTGCAGTAACCTTCCAACGTTGCCAGCTGTTTATTGTCGCAGTCTTTCTTGAACGCATCGATCGCCATACGCAACGTCCGCAAATTGTTCCGGAGTTCGAGCTCTTTTACCCTCGTTACGGTCACGCGCGACAGCGGCATGGCGGCCGTGGCCAAAATCGACACGATCGCGATCACGACGAGCAGTTCGATGAGGGTGATGCCGAGCTGTTGAGAATTCCGCATGTGCTTGTTACTTCACAACCACTTTCGCGCTCTTGAGGTCCGTCTTGATCTGTTCCCTGCTGAAGTTCGTGAGCTTCACCATCCGGAGGGCCATGGCGCCAGTGCCGCTCGACTTTGCCTGGAATACGACGGTGCCGAGACCTCCGGCTCCATCTACGCCGCCGACATCGCCGATTCGCGTCATATAGAGATCTACGGTTCCCGTCTTGACGTTATTCGAAAACAGGAACGAGGTCTGCTGACCGTCCTTTTTCAGGAGGGTCCCTTCGCTCGCTGATTTGAATTCCACGATCTTGGGGTCGTAACTGAGCGTCAGGATGGCGCCGTACAGGTTTTTAACGCTGCCTGCAACGATTTCGAATCGCGCCTCCTGGCCGACCTGAACTGCCGTATCAGGAGGGGTGATTTCCAGGAGCGTGGCAGCAACCGGAGCGGCAAACGGCCCAGTGCCGGTGGGAGCAGTCAAGGGCCTTGCCGGTTCAGTGGCAATCGGCGCTGCCGAAGGCTCACGTCTGGCCATCGACTCGAGCATGGCGGTTTTGTCCACGGGCTTTGCCGAAGATTTGGTGCTCTTGCCGGCCGCAGTCACAAAGAGCGGCTTCGTGTCATAAGCCTCCTCGGTACCGGACCAGAAGGACTGCGTGTCCTTGTCCGGCAGCTCCATATTGCGGACGATGTTCGGCGTGATGGACATCAGGATGTCGGTCTTGATCGTCCCATCGTCGTTGGATGAGAAAAGCCTGCCGATGACGGGGATGTCCCCGAGAATCGGTATCTTGATCCGGGACTTGCGTTCCTCGTCCTTGATCAGGCCGCCGATGATCACCGTTTCTCCGTCGCGGAGGGTGATAATCGTATCAGTGTTCCGCGTGCCGAATTCGTATTGCTTCTGGCCGTTCCCGAAA
>JAJYKN010000044.1 GCA_021788515.1 Nitrospirota bacterium
GGCAAACGCGCTCTACGGCGCGCAGACCCAGCGCGCAATCGAAAACTTTCCCGTGAGCGGCATCAGATTTCCCCGCGTCTTTATCCGAAGCCTCGGTCTGATCAAGGCTGTAGCCGCGGAAGTGAACGCGGGACTGGGGCTGCTCGACGCGAATATCGCCAATGCGATCCATCTTGCGGCCCTCGAAGTGGCCGACGGCACGTGGGACGACCATTTCCCGCTCGACATTTTCCAGACCGGCTCCGGCACGTCGACGAACATGAACGCGAACGAGGTGATCGCGAGCCGGGCGACACAGCTCCTCGGCCCGGGAGCAAAGCCGGTTCACCCGAACAACGACGTGAATTACGGCCAATCGTCGAACGATGTCATTCCCGCGGCCATCCATGTGAGCGCTTACCTCGAAGTGAGCGAGGCGCTCCTTCCTGCTTTAAAACATCTGCACGTAACGCTCAAGAAGCGGGAGCTCGAGGGCCGCGGCATCGTCAAGACCGGCCGCACCCATCTCATGGACGCCATGCCGGTGACGCTCGGCCAGGAGATCAGCGGCTGGGCCTTCCAGGTGGAGCAGGCCATGGAGCGGATCGAGTCCACCCTGCCCCGCTTGGCGAAGCTCGCCATCGGCGGCACGGCCGTGGGCACCGGCGTCAATGCGCCGAAGGAGTTCGGCAAAATCGTGGCCAGCAGGCTTGGGGGACGCACGAACCTTCCTTTTGCGGAAACGGACAACCACTTCGCGGCCCAGGCAACGATGGACTCGGCCGTGGAGCTTTCGGGCCAGCTCAAGACCACGGCGTCGTCGTTCATGAAAATGGCCAACGATCTCCGCTGGATGAACAGCGGCCCGATCGCCGGGCTCGGGGAGATCTCCCTGCCCGCGCTCCAGCCCGGATCGAGCATCATGCCCGGCAAGGTAAACCCCGTGATGTGCGAGATGATGATGATGGCGGCTGCCCAGGTCACGGGCAACGACGCGGCCATCACCGTCTGCAATCAGCAGGGGAATTTCGAGCTGAACGTCATGCTGCCGGTCATTGCCCACAACCTGCTCCAGTCGATTATGCTCCTGGCCAATGCTTCGAGGCTTTTGGCGGACAATGCGATCGCAGGCTTTACGGTGAACCGCGAGCGCATCGCGGCGTTCGTGGACCAGAACCCGATCCTCGTAACGGCCTTGAACCCGGTCATCGGCTACGATAAGGCGGCGCAGATCGCCAAGAAGGCGTATGCGGAAGGACGGCCAATAAAGGACGTGGCCGCGGAAATGACGGACCTTCCAAAAGAAGAACTGGATAAACTGCTTGACCCGAGGAAGATGACGGATTAGAAGTTAAAGCCGCATATCTCAATTTAAGAATCCACCGCGGAGGCGCGGAGACGCGGAGAAAAGACTTTGTAGTTTGAACGGTTTTTTCGGCGTTCTCTGCGGCTCTGCGGTTAAATGCGACTTTTCATAAGATTTTCAATGTTTGCTGTTTCATTAAGGTTAAACCATGCTTCTTCCCACATCGACAGTCGGCAAAAAAATCATGATGGCGATCACCGGCCAGGTCCTGGCCATCTTCATCTTTTTTCACATTGCCGGGAACTCAACCATCTTCTTTCACGCGTTGAACGGCTACGTCGTTGCCCTGTACAAGCTGCCGCTCTTTGTCTGGGGAGGCAGGCTGGTTCTTTTTCTGGCCTTTGTCTTCCACATCTGGTACGGTACCGTGCTGAAGCTTGAGAACCATGCTGCCAAACCGGAACCGTATGCAAAGACCCGTTATCTCCAGGCAACCTTCGCAGGAAGGAACCAGATCTGGACCGGCGTCATCGTCGCGGTCTTTCTTATCTACCATCTTCTTCAATTCACGTTCCAGGTGACAAATCCGGCAGTTGCGGCGGACACCCATCCCGACGCGCTCGGACGGCCGGACATCTTCATGATGGTGGCGCAAAGCTTCCGGCAGATCGGCATTTCCGGCGTCTATGTCGTTTCTCTTGCCGCACTGGGCCTGCACTTGCTCCACGGCATCCAGAGCTCCTTCCAGACCTGGGGGATGAACAATGAGCGGACGCTCCCGGTCATCGAGAAAACCGGGAACGTGGTATCGGTGCTGCTTTTTTTCTGGTATTGCGCGATCCCGGTAGCGATCGTACTGGGACTGTTGAAGGGATAAATACGCAAAGAGCAGAGCGCATGGCGCAGGGGAGCAGTCACCCTACTCTATGCGCCATGCCCCATGCGAGGTCCTGACCTTATGATCCTTGACGGCAAAATACCATCGGGCCCCCTGCACGAGAAGTGGGACAAGCGGCTCTCCGAGATGAAGCTGGTGAACCCCGCGAACAAGCGGAAGCACCGCATCATCGTCATCGGCACCGGCCTTGCCGGCGCATCGGCAGCGGCTTCGCTCGGTGAACTGGGGTATACCGTTGACGTCTTCTGCTTCCAGGATTCGCCGCGACGGGCCCACAGCATCTCGGCCCAGGGCGGGATCAACGCGGCCAAGAACTATCCGAACGACGGCGACAGCATCGAGCGTTTGTTCTACGACACGATCAAGGGCGGCGACTTCCGTTCCCGCGAAGCGAACGTGTACCGTCTCGCCCAGCTCTCCGCAAATATCATCGACCAGTGCGTGGCCCAGGGCGTGCCCTTTGCGCGGGACTACGCCGGCTACCTCACGACGCGCTCCTTCGGCGGCGCCCAGGTGTCGCGCACGTTTTATGCCCGCGGCCAGACCGGGCAGCAGCTCCTGCTCGGCGCCTACGGCGCGCTCTCGCGCCAGATCAGGGCAGGCACGGTAACGCTCCACCCCCGCACGGAAATGCTGGACCTCGTAGTCATTGACGGCCATGCCAAGGGCATCACGGTGCGAGACCTTGTCACCGGAAGGATCGGGTCCCATGCGGCAGACGCGGTCTGCCTCTGCAGCGGCGGCTATACCAACGTCTTCTTCCTCACGACGAACTCGATCATGTCGGGCGTCACTGCCACGTACCGCGCGTACAAGAAAGGCGCGTACTTCGCGAACCCCTGCTTCACCCAGATCCACCCCACCTGCATCCCGGTCACGGGCGAGCACCAGGCAAAGCTCACGCTCATGTCCGAATCACTCCGGAACGACGGCAGGGTCTGGGTGCCGAAGATCAAAGGCGATAAGCGGCCTGCGAACGACATCCCGGAATCGGAGCGTGATTATTATCTCGAACGGAAATATCCCGCCTTCGGGAACCTTGCTGCCCGCGACGTCACGTCTCGCGCGACAAAAGAGGTCTGCGACGAGGGACGGGGAGTCGGTCCCGGAGGCCGCGGCGTGTATCTCGATCTTGGAGGCGCCATCGGGCGGCTGGGGGAGAACACGATCCGCGAGCGCTACGGCAACCTCTTCGAAATGTACGAGCGCATCACCGACGAGAACGCCTACAAGCAGCCCATGCGAATCTATCCAGCTCCGCACTACGCCATGGGCGGCCTGTGGGTGGACTATGATCTCCAGAGCAATCTGCCCGGCCTGTTCGTACTCGGGGAGGCGAATTTTTCCGACCACGGCGCAAACCGCCTCGGCGCAAGCGCCCTGATGCAGGGGCTTGCGGACGGCTACTTCATCATCCCCTATACGATTGCCAATTATCTGGCCAATATAGAACCGGGCGCGGTTGCGCCTGACGCCCCGGAATTTCAGAAATCCTGCGAAGAGGTCGAGGCCTTCACCAAAGGGCTGTTCGCCGTCAAAGGCAAAAAAACCGCTCATGAGTTTCACCGTGAGCTCGGGAAGCTCATGTGGAACAATGTGGGCATGTCGAGAAGCGAGGCGAGCTTGAAAGAAGCGCTCAAGCGCATCCCTGAAATTCGCGATGAGTTCTGGAAGAATGTGACCATCCCCGGCAGCGGCAGGGAGCTGAACCAGGAGCTGGAAAAAGCCGGCCGAGTTGCCGACTTCCTCGAGTTCGCCGAACTCTTGACGCGTGATGCCCTGCAGCGCGACGAATCCTGCGGCGCCCATTTCCGCGTCGAGCACCAGACCGCGGACGGAGAAGCAATGCGCGACGACAAGAACTTCAGCTACGTTTCCGCCTGGGAGTATAAGGGCGTTGACAAAGAACCGGAGCTTCATAAGGAACCGCTGGTGTTCGAGCATGCGCATCTGGCGGTGAGAAGTTATAAATGATAGTACTTGCCACGGAGACGCGGAGACACTGAGAGAATTATTAGTTCAAAAAGTGGAAAGGAATTTTCAAGATAAGTTTTTTCCGTGACTCTGTGTCTCAGTGGCGAAACTGATTTATGTGTTGAGGTTTTGACATGAACCTGACCTTATACGTCTGGCGCCAAAAAAATTCAAAAGACAAGGGCCGGCTTGTCCGGTACGAGGCGAAGAACGTCTCAACCGACATGTCCTTCCTGGAGATGCTCGACGTCGTGAACGAGGGGTTGATCGTCAAGGGCGAGGATCCCATCGCCTTCGACAGCGATTGCCGGGAAGGCATCTGCGGCATGTGCGGCCAGGTCGTGAACGGGGTCCCGCACGGTCCGCGAAAGAAGACCACGCTCTGCCAGCTCCATATGCGCCACTTCAAGGACAACGATACCCTCTATATAGAACCGTTCCGCGCAAAGGCCTTTCCCGTGATCAAGGACCTGATCGTGGACCGGGGGGCATTCGACAAGATCATCCAGTCGGGCGGCTATGTATCGGTCCACACCGGCGGCGTGCCTGACGGCAACACACTCCTGATACCGAAGCACGATGCCGACACTGCCATGGACGCGGCCGAGTGCATAGGGTGCGGGGCCTGCGTAGCGGCCTGCCCGAACGGATCGGCCATGCTCTTTACCGCGGCAAAGGTATCGCATCTGGCGGCACTTCCCCAGGGCAGGGTCGAGGCCGCGCGACGGGTCTGTGCCATGACCGAGGAGATGCTCGCTCAAGGCTTTGGCAATTGCAGCAATCATTACGAATGCGAAGCCGTGTGTCCCAAGGGGATCAAAGTAAAGTTTATCGCCAAGCTGAACCGGGAGTTCATCAAGGCGCAGATGCCGGGCAATGAATCCTGCACCGGCCGGGGTTAAACCCGCGACTTGCAATCCCCCGGCTCCCGCCGGAGGGGGGCTCCACTTTTTGTTCTGTACGTGCCGGTCTTTTGCATCAACCGGGTGTTCAATTGAATCTCGATTCTCATAAAAGGAGGGTACCATGAAAAAAGGTTTTTCAGTTTTGCTCGTTCTTTCGCTGGTTGCAGGATTTTTCGTCGGGTTAGCTCACGCTGCGAACACCTTTGATCTCACCATCCCGCTCCCGCTCACGGGCAAGCAGGCGAAATTCGGCGAGATCATGAAGCGGTCCTACGAAATGGCGGCAGAGGAGATCAATGCCAAAGGCGGCATCAAGGGGAAGAAGATCGCCCTTTCCTTCGAGGATTCGAGCGGAAAGCCGGAAACGGCCCGCGCCATCGTGGAGAAGCTGATTGATGTGAAGAAGCAGCCCATCATCGTGGGCGAGTACACGTCAGCCTGCGCAAAGGCCGTTGCCGCCGTTGCCGAAGAGCGCAAAACGCCCTATCTCATCGTGGCAAGCGCCGATGACGACATTACGACACAGAACTACAAATACGTCTTCCGGCAGAACGCAGTCAATGCCCATTACGCAGACGCATTGGTCTCGTTCCTGAAGGACGTCGTGAAGCCGAAGACCATTGCGATCCTCTATGAGAGTTCCGCCTTCGGCACCTCCGGCGCAGCCGCCATGGAGCAGGACGCGCAGAAAAAACTCGGCGCCAAGGTGGTCCTGAAGGAGAAGTTCGAGACCGGCGCGATCGATTTCCGGCCGCTCCTCGGCAAGGTGCGGGAAGCGCAGCCTGACGTGGTTTACACCGTTTCCTACGCCAACGAAGCCCAGCTCCTGATGAAGCAGGCAAAGGAGCTCAGGGTGGAAGCCAAGCTTTACGCGGGCGGGGCCGCGGGATTCGCGATCCCGGAATTCATCGATGGGGCCAAGGACGCGGCGGAATACGTGGTCAGCGCTACGCTCTGGACGCCCCAGCTCAAGTATCCCGGCGCAAAGGAGTATGCGGAGCGGTATAAAACAAAATACGGAGATTATCCCTCGTATCACGGCGCCTCTGCCTATGCTGCGCTGTTCGTGGTGAAACACGCGCTCGAACATGCAAAGAGCTGGACGCCTGATCACATCCGCGCCGCGCTCAAGGCAACCGACATCATGACGTCCTTCGGCCCCATCAAGTTCAGCGACAAGGACGGCTACCAGAACCAGAATTTCATGCCCACTCTGGCCATCCAGGTCATTCATCAGCAGTTCCAGACGATCTGGCCGGAGAAGCTCTCCAGCGCCCACTATGTGTATCCGGTGCCGGGCTGGAGGGAGAGGAAGTAAAAAATCGACGGGGAGACGCGGTGACGGGGTGACAGGGCGAAAAGACGCAGTCGGTTTCCGCTGTTTCTTTCTCCCCGTCTCCCCGTCGTCCCCCAGTCTCCGTGTCGCTTCTTCTTTAAGGTGTATTCATGACCTCTGTCCAGACTGAAGTCCTTCTGCAGACGCTCATTTCCGGTTTCCTGCTGGGGGGACTCTATGCCTTGATCGGCCTCGGCATGACCATCATCATGGGAGTGATGAAGATCATCAACCTCGCCCACGGCGAGCTCATGATGGTGGCCATGTACATCGCCTACGTCCTTTTTGCCCAGTTCCACATCGATCCCTATTTGTCCGTATTCATCGCCGCGCCTGCCCTCTTCCTCCTGGGCATGGCGATCCAGAAATTTCTGGTCGACCCGGTGCTCAAGGTGGATTCCATCCTGCCCGAGAACCAGGTGATTCTGACGGTCGGCATCGGCATGGTCCTGGCGAACCTTGCGACGATCATCTTCACATCCGATTATCGTCAGACGCCGGTGGATTACTCGACCAAGGCCTGGTATTTGTCGGACTTCTGGAAACATGCGCCTATCGAGCTTTCTCTCTCCTATCCCTGGTCCGTCTCCTTCGTTATGGCCGTGATCATCACCGTCTGCCTCTGGTTCTTTCTGGCCAAAACAGACATGGGAAAATCCATTCGTGCCACGGCCCAGGACCAGGATGCGGCGCTCATGATGGGCGTGAACGTGGGCAGGATGAGGGCCATCACCTTCGGGCTCGGCTCGTCGCTCGTGGGCGCGGCCGGGTGCCTGTTCATTCCGATCTACTACATCTATCCCGACATCGGCGGCCAGTTTACGCTGATCGCCTTCGTGATCACGATCCTCGGAGGTCTCGGCTCGACCGTCGGTGCGATCATCGGCGGCCTGATCCTCGGCATCTTCGAGTCGCTCACCGCCACCTATGTCGGCATGGGATGGGCTTCCGTGGGCAGGTTCGTGATCTTTGTCGCAGCTCTGGTCTTTTTCCCGGGTGGCGTCGCGTCGCTGTTAAAGACGAGAAAGCTGGGGAAATAGCGGAAGTTACTATACGTCTCCCCTGCCGATGAGGGAGGGGGACTCAGGGGAGGGTGAAGCATCCGGCCTCACGCCATCCTCCCCGCCTAACCTCCCCTTCAAGGGGAGGAACCTGTAAGGCGAATTGCACGTTGAACGTTATGAAGAAAAACATCCCCTTTATCATCGTAGGGCTCCTGGCCCTTTTGCCGCTCGTAGGTTTAAGCTCCTACATCATGCACCTCCTGATCCTGGTCATCATGTGGTCCGTGATCGGCATGGCCTGGAACCTCCTCTCGGGCTACACCGGCCAGGTCTCCTTCGGCCATGCCGCGTTCTTCGGGACCGGGGCCTACACCGCCGGAATGCTCTACAGCAAGTTCGGCATCTCGGGATGGTGGGGCCTGCCTGCAAGCGTCATCGTGGTGTCGGCACTTGCGCTCGTCATCGGCTATATCTGCCTTCGGCTGCGCGGGCCGTTCTTTGCCCTGGCCACGCTGGCCATCGGCGTCATCCTTCGCATCGTTGCCGAAAACCTTACGGATGTTACCGGCGGCGACCTGGGCATCATGATCCGCGAGCGGACCTGGGTCGAGAAAACCTGGTACTACTACATCATTCTCGCGATCGCCTGCCTCACCTTCATTGTCGTGAGGAAAGTGATCGCTTCGAAGCTCGGCTATTATTTCGTCGCGATCCGCGAGGACCAGGACGCGGCAGAGTCGCTCGGCATCGACACGACGCTGTATAAAACGATCGC
>JAJYKN010000045.1 GCA_021788515.1 Nitrospirota bacterium
CATCATAGAATTACTCTCCTTCCTCAACTCGTGAGGGATTTGCTTTTTTGAATACGGACCAGTGCCGGCCTAATACAGCAACAGCCCCACCACGCCTGCAGCGGGAATAATCCATGCCGGCTCCACTTTGAACCGGAGCAGCGCAACAAGGGACAGGCCGAACGTAAGAAGAGAAATCGCGTTGATCCCGCTCGATCCCGCAACCATCACCCCGGCGGCGGCAATCATTCCGATGACTGCCGGCCGGATGCCCCGCAGGGCCGCCCTCAGGATCTTCGATCCCTTTATCCGGTCAAGGAACCGGGTGCAAAGGATCATCACGGCGGCCGGAGGGCCGAAAATCGCCGCGGTAGCCGCGGCTGCCCCGCCAAAGCCGGCGACCTTGAAGCCGATGAATGCCGCGCTGATCAGTATCGGACCGGGCGTCACCTGGCCGAGGGCAATGGCATCGATGAACTCCTGCCGGGTGACCCAGCCGTATTTCGCCACGACAACCTGCTGGATCAGCGGAATGAATACGTACCCTCCTCCGAAGAGCAGCAGACTCATGCCGCCGAAGGTGACGATGAGTTTGCCGATCGCGGCCCAGGGAAGGGCGCCGAAATATGCAGCGCCGATCGCGCGGAGCGGGGTCCCTCCCGGGCTTCGCTTCTGTTCTTTGTTCCGGGCAATCGGGGTTTCTTTCCGGTTTGAAGGCGGAGCGTCTCGAAACAAAAGCACGCCAAGAAGCCCGCTGACCGCAACGATCCCGAGGGTGACGATGAAGCCGCCGACGCCCGCGAGGAGGCCGAAGGCAACAAGGGCAATAACCGCCTCGGGCAGGCCTTTTATCGTTTTGACGCCCATGTTCCACGCTGCCGCGAAAATAATCGCCGCCACCGCCGGGATGAACCCGGTGAATATCTTTCCGGCGACAGGCATCTGTCCGAACCGGAAGTAAGCATAGCTGAGGCCCGAGAGAAGCAGAAACGACGGCAGGATCACGCCCACGGCGCTTGCGAACGCGCCCAGGGGACCGCGAATCCGGTACCCTACATAGGCGACAACGTTCACCGCAACCGGGCCGGGCAGGATCGTGGCAAGAGAAATGCCGTCGAGCATATCCTCCTCGGTCAAAAGTTTTCTGCGCTTGACGATGTAATTCTGCACCACGGATATCAGCGCCATGAATCCTCCGAAGGCAGTGCATCCGATCTTGAAAAACAGGAAAAACAGGGACGCTGATGATGTCTCTGCGCGTCCGTCCCCGGTCTGCGCAAAATTCTCCGTAGTAAGGTAAAGACCTTCCTTCAGCTCGGGATCCTTCATATCACCTCGTTCGATACTGATTTCAAGATATCCATCGCATTCTACAAGGGCTGGAAGCATGTCTGCCTCTGAAAATATGCAACGGCAAGGTCAACTCACGCGGCTGCGCCGACCGGCAGGCCCTTCGGCTCCCGGCGCCTCTCCTGAGCGATGAAACCTCTTTGTACAAGCTCTCCGATGATCATCCGGGCGCTCCCGTCGGGCGTCATGGACGCCGTGTTTATGCACAGGTCCGGAGAGCGGGGCGGCTCGTAGACATCGTCGACGCCGGTAAAGCCCTTGATCTCTCCTTTTTTTGCCTGGGTGTACATGCCCTTCACGTCGCGCTGCTCGCACAACGAGACGGGCGTATCCACGAACACTTCGATGAACCGCTCCCGTCCCACCATGGCGCGCGCCTGGTCCCGCGCGTGCGCGTAGGGGCTGATGAGGGCGCAGATCGCAACGCCCTCGTGCCGGACCACTTCCGAGGCCACGAATCCCACACGCAGGATGTTCGTGGTCCGGTCCTCTTTGCCGAACCCAAGCCCTTTGGTGAGGTGGGTCCTGACCACGTCCCCGTCCAGGAACGTCACTTTCCTGCCCTTGGCCATAAGCATGGGCAAAAGCGTTTCGGCAATGGTGGACTTGCCCGAACTGGGCAGGCCCGTGAGCCATACGCAGAAACCCTGACGGTTTTTCGGGGGATTGGCGTCGGAAAGGATCTGCGAAATCTCGGGGTGCGTGAACCACTCGGGAAGTTGCGTGCCGCGGAAGAGAGAATCCTCAATCACCGTCGTGGCCGAGACCCGGATGTACTCGTCCATGCCGCGCGCCACGCTGCCCGACTCCTCGTACTGCTTGCTCTGCGGCAAATAGACCATCTCTTTATGCCGGATCATGCGCACACCGATCTCGGACTCGAGCTGGAGGAAGAGCTGCTGCACGTCGCGGCTGTCGTAGAAAGCCGTCTTGAGGGAGCCCACGCTCAGGCTGTGAGGGTCGCGGCCGACGATAAGATGGTTCACGCCGTAGTTGCGGTTGATGATCCCGTGCCAGAGCCCTGCGCGGGGTCCCGCCATGCGCACTGCGAGGGGGATCACATTCAGGACGGTCCTGCCGGAGTCGTAGTAGTTTTCGATCAGCGTCTTGTAACACCTTATGCGCGTGTAGTTTTCCACGTCTTCTCCGTGGCCCGTAAAGCCCACAACGGGATGGATAAGGAGCGAGCCGTCTATCTGCAAGGCAGCCTCCTTGGTGAACGCCTCATGGGCCCGGTGCATGGGGTGACGCGGCTGGTACGCTACCACGTTTTTCCTGCCCATGGCAACGAGCATGCTCCGGACCTCGGCGGGGGTCTTCCGGAGGTCCGGCAAGTCCCTGTGGCGCGGGAGGTTGAGGACGGTGAGCGGCCCGGAAAGGCACCAGCGGCCCCACGTATGCATCTCGGAGACGAGAGGATGGCGCGAGTCCGTGGTGCCGAGCACGGTTGTTGCTTCCTCCTCGAGATCCCACGGATAGACTCCATCGAGTCTCATGACGGCCAGCATCTCGTTGGTGGGGCTCCGGAGCACGAGCTCGCGTCCGATCTCGAGGCCGTCTGCGCTCTCGACCGGAAGGGTAAGCGGAATGGGAAAGAGCACGCCGTCTGCGAGACGCATGTTTGCGAGCACCGAACGGTAGTCCTTCTCAGTTAAAAACCGGTCCAGGGGGGAAAAGGCCCCCACGGCCAAAAGCTCAAGGTCGCACATTGACCGCGCGGATATCTGGACAGAGGGAAGGCATTTGGCCTTCTCGATCAATGCGGCTCGATCTGCTGCGCTGACAACGAGATTTACGAGCCTGCCGCCGTACGGTGTGATCAACCCTGTTTCACGCTCATGCGTTGCCATGTTCCCTCCTCCTCACCTGACAAGATATATTTACTGAATCATAATGTACCTGAGGTGGAAATATTGTCAATCGGGGATTCCCTACTTTTTTACTTCGAAAACCCTAGAGGCTTTTGGAGTCCCACAGGTCGCAAAAGAATTGCCCGCAGCAATGACAAGTAGTGAATGGCGAATTTATCGGCAGGTGTTGAAAAACTCAGAATGGAAAATTGACATCAACCTTAAAGCGGCAGGTGGACGCAGATGAACATCGAAAAGGCGCTTAGACACAGAAGAAGCGGATTAACATATGATAAAGGCGGATAAATTCGAGAGCAAGGCAATCGCCTGTTGGGGGGGAACTACTATTTGACGAAAAATCCGCCGTTATCAGACTCTTATCAGATTTGATCCGTGTCAAATGCCATTTTAGGCTAAAGTGAAGTAATGCCTTCCCGTATGGCATACTTGGTAAGTTCCGCAATACTATGGATGTTGAGCTTCTCCATAATGTGCTGGCGGTACGATTCAGCCGTTTTTACACTGACTCGAAGCATATCGGCAATTTCTTTCGTTTTCTTTCCCTCTGACAAGAGTTGCAGGACTTCGCGCTCCCGGGTTGTTAAACTGGAGAGCGAGGACAATTCATCTTTCGGGATTCGGTGAACGTAGTCTTTGATGACAATTTCGGCTATTTTCGGGCTGAGATAGGTGCTGTTCGCGGCTACGGTGCGTACGGCCTGGACCACTTCCTCGAAGGCGCAGTCTTTCAAAAGATATCCTGTTGCGCCGGCATTGATCATCTCAAGCACCGTTCGCCTCTCGGTATGCATAGACAGCGCTATGATCTTTGATTTAGCGCAGATTGACAGGATTTGCTGTGTTGCATCGATGCCGTTCAGGCCGGGCATGGAAATATCCATGATAATGATGTCGGGCTTCAGGTCGGCCGCCAGCTGAACGGCGGTTTTGCCGTTGTCCGCTTCTCCAACAACAGTAAAGTCCGGCTGTTCCTCAAGTAATGACCGGAGGCCTTCACGCATCAATCGGTGATCGTCCGCAAGTAGAATCTTTATTCCCATGATTTGCTCCCTCCTGATTTCTCATTAATGTAATGAAATTTATTGGACCGGCATGGCCAGGATTACCGTAGTTCCGGAACCGGGCTTTGACTCGATCTCACAATACCCGCCCAGCCGCTTCATCCTCTCGCGAATCGTAAACAGGCCGAACCCCGATTTTTTTCTGTCCACCGTCGACTGATCAAAGCCCGCGCCGTTGTCTGCGACGGTGACATAGATCCTGTCAGCTGATCTCGACATGGCAATTTCGACGTTCCTGGCTTGCGAGTGTTTGACAATATTCATGAGAATTTCGCGTACACACCTGAAGAGAAGATAGCGGTTTTCATTGCCGATCTGTATCGGCCGCCCATCGTCCCTTACTTTGATTGACAGCCCATGTGTTGTTTCGAACGCCTCTGCAAGCGATTCAACAGCCGGTTTGAATCCGATTTCCACCAGAATAGGCGGATTGAGTTCTACCGTTAAGGACCGAGTATACTGTATTGTCTTCCCGATTATCTCCCGAATTTCCTCAACCTGCCTGACCATGTTCGAATCCGAGAGATTTCTCTGGAGCAGCCCCAGCTTGAGCTGTAAAACTACAAGATTCTGCCCGACATAATCGTGCAGATCAGCGGCTATCAGGTATCTTTCCCGCTCTTCGACCCGCGATTCGAGCGTTGACATCTCAGTCGCCGCGGCATAGAGCTCCTTTTGATAGTTCCTGATCTTGTCTTCCATGCCTTTTCGCTCAGTAACGTCGCGTGTGACGACTAACACGGCCGGCTGGCCGCGGAATACGAACGGGGCAGCCGCTACTTCGGCGTCCACCAGGGCGCCGTTCGGTCTTCGATACCTGACCTGGATGTAAGGAACGTTGATCCTCTTCTCTTCGACCTGGAAGCATATCTGCTCAATAACGCCTCGATCGTCCCGATAGACGAAATCATTCATGAGCCGCCCCAGGACCAGCGCGGTGTGTGCGGCGCCCAAAAGGATTGCTCCCGCTGCGTTCGTAAAGACGATTTCCCCGTCCTGCAGGACATAGATCCCATCGGGGGAAATTTCGACAAGCTTGCGGTAGCGTTCTTCGCTCTCACGAAGCGATTTTTCGGCCTGTTCGCGCACCCTGACCATGATATTGAATGCCGATGCCAGGTTGCCGATCTCATCCCTGCTGTCCACCTGGACAGGTTCGACGTGAAGGCCCCGTCCCAGTGCTTTGACATTGTCGGTCAGCTTTGCCAACGGATTCGTAAGTTTTCTTACGGAAAAAAAAACGATCACCGAACTCGAAACGATAAAGATCAGCATGATAACCATATTTTCGCGCAGTATGGTTTCGATCCGCTGCCGGTATGCGTTCTTGCTCAATACAATTCGAACATATCCGATAACCTTACCCGCGGTGTCCGGCGTCGGTCCTTCGAAATAAAGAGTTTCGTCCTTTTTCGCAGCGGATTGCAGCATGACCGGCTTGATAAATGCGAAGTATTTTTTAGACTCGCTGATGCTGAGAGACCCCTCTGTCCGTAAGTCGGCGACTGCATTGACGGGAATTGCGGCTTTTTCAGCGCCGGACGAATCGTTCCCTTTTGCATAGAGCATTTTAAAATCAGCGTTGTAGATCGATATCGCGACGACATTCTTCAGGTTTAATATGCTTTCCGTTGAATCCTTCAGCATCTTCCTGTTTTCCGAGTAAACTCCCACCATTGCATTTCTGCCCAGAATTCCCGCGAGCATTTCCCCCTGTTCTGCCAGACTCCTTTTTTCTTTCTGTCCTTCACGGATTACTCCGAACAAGGTAAATACCGACAACACGAGAATTATGGCGGCGATAAAGGAAATAAGCATCTTGGAGGCGAAGCTGTGCCCCAAAGTATGTAGGAAGTTTTTAATCAACGTTATCCGCGCCTGCCAGGACCCCGTCTTTAATTGCGAGTCCCAGCTTTTTTACCATTTTTTTATTGATTGTCAGGTGCGATTTACGGGCGTAGACGCTGGATCCGGCCGCTTGTCCGGCTGATATTCTGTTGACGATTGAGGCGACTTGCGCCCCCATGTCGTAAGGATCTATATCCAGTGAAGCAACAGCCCCCATCTCCACATATTTCTTCGAAAAAGTAAAAATCGGCACGTTAGTCTGAAATGAAAACCTCAGCATGTAGTCGACGATCTGCGCGGCAACAACCGTCGGATCGGGAACCATCCACAAGACATCGATCTTTGACTGCATCTCGCTTAAAGCGCCCAGAATCTGCGAGGGATCGCGCAGCTGTTTCGTCACGAGTTCCACTCCGAGCGCGTGTGCGGCCTTGACCGCGTCTTCCACGAACGCTGCTGTATTCCGGGGGTCGTAGATAAGGCCGATTCTCTTCGCTTTCGGGAAGAGGGCCTTCATGGTGGATAAATAGGTCTCAGGCGAGATGTCTATGCTTACACCGGAAATGTTCGGACCTAAGGGAGGGGAAACCTCGGAGGGCATTACCATTGCGTATATTACCGGAAGTCCGGGAATCGTCCTCACCCTCTTGAATGCCGCGGTACCGATGGCGACGACAGCGCTGGGGTGGCTGCCAAGGATGTTATCGCGGTCTTCTTCATCCCTGAATTTCACTTCCTGTACGTCGCAGCCGCAGTCATCCCGCAAGCCTCTGAGAAAGTCCTGATAGGGTTTCAAATCAGCGCTTTTAACAACGATAATTTTTTGGCTGCCTGCGTGGACGGGAGAAACCGGGAGAATAGTCGCAAGCACTGCTACTGCAAGGAGAATAATCGCCAGGCGTGACCGGATGTATTGCAGAGTAGTGACCACGGCAGTCATTGATAAGGGCTTACAGATCATAGCGGATGTCCTGGGATACGAGCGCGCCAAGAGTCCGGTCGAAGTATTCTTTTTGACAATGTATGCCCTGCATGTTCCCGTCGCGCATGGCCTTTATATATTTGCAACCGCCGAAACAAAGGGGCAGGTACGCGCATTCAAGACACGTATCGTTTTTCCAGACGTCAAGTCCGTGGGATTCGCGGTAGTCGATCAAGCCTCGTTCAAGGTCCCCCGCGCAGAATTGTTCCCGGCCGATGAGCCCCGGACATTTGTAGAGCGCTCCGTCGTAGTTTACCACGAGGTTGTCTTTAAACTCTACAAAGCACATGGACGGCATGATCTTTGGGGTTCGATAACCTCGCCGCAGGATCTCTTCGCGTAAGAAGAGGCTTGCGTCACTGATCCAGGGTTCGTTGTTCGACTCGCATCCGTCATGAAAATCGGCGGGAGCGAACTCACTGCTTTCATTCATGACCGGATCGAATTTAATGAAGGGGATCTTATCGGGAGTGAGCCCGGCGGCGGCAAGATCGTCAAGAAGTCGCGGAAACTCCTGGAAATGCTCCTGTGTATAATTGCCGCCGATTTGAACAAAGGTCATGTCGCACACTTCTTTGATGTTCCGAAGGATTGCCGCAAATGAAGCCGTGCCGGACTTGAACGGACGGTACCTGTTGTGGATATCTTCCGGTCCGTCGAGGGTGACTTTCACGCCCTGGAGGCCGAGGGGTTTTAATCGCTTCACAACAGCAGGCGTGAGTAACGTGCCGTTGGTCACTAATGTAAAGCTGTATTTCAATCCCCGCTCTTGCGTGAATGCGCGTATGCGGTCGGATATCGAGACAATCCGTTCCAAACTTAACAGAGGTTCGCCGCCATAGAAGACGATCTTGATGGCCTCCTTGCCTGACACATCGCTCCTCTTCACAAAATCGACAAACCTGTCCGCAGTTTCTTCGGACAGGAAGAATTTACCTTTTCGTTTGCCTTCGAAACAGTATTTGCAGGCAAGGTTGCAGTCCAGGTTCATGACAACGATGTACTTGAAGGCCTTATCGATGTCATCCAACTCCCGAATAAATCCCTGCATCCTGAGCTTTTCGTAGTCTCTGCTCTGAA
>JAJYKN010000046.1 GCA_021788515.1 Nitrospirota bacterium
TCCAGGGGCGAAATGTCTTCGGTCACTTCCTCCAGCGGTTTAAGACCCAGAACGAATGTGACCAGGTAGTCGTAGGGGCACCGGAGGTAGAGGTCCAGCTCCGTGACTGAAAATTCGCGTTTCCGATTCGGCGAGATCCTTGGGATCGATTCCAAGGGCGCATATTCCATCGCTTTTTTGATCCCCGGCATGCCTTCGATGTTTGCGTTGAAAAGATCCGGCAGCATCGACAAGTCTTTTTCAAGACTGATTGCCTTGGCTAGTTCGGGAATGCTGTGGCTTTCTTCGATCCTCAAGCTGAACTGGATGCCCGATGTTTTCTCGATGCCTTTATTGATCAAGCCGGCATTCCTGAGCGGCGTGAGCTCCTCCAGAAACGGCGACGGCACGACGGGCCTGTCTCCTTCGCTTTCGGGCCAGGTGAGCGTGACCCGATCTGCCGAGAGCAGGAGCCGGTAGAAATGATAGGCGGCGCCCAGGCGCGCCTTCTCCAGGGTGCGCACGCCCAACGTTTCCAGCGTGTGTTCCGGAAGAAAGATATTTTGCGGCAGGCGCTGAGGAAACTTGGCATCGATGAGCCCGCCGAGGTAAATCTCTTTCCAGGCATGGCCCGCGCTCTCTTCCAATCCCAGGACCTGGACCCCGCCCTCGTCCTCGGGCGGCACCTGGAACCGTACGTGCATAAGCGTTTTTTTGAGAAGAAAAAACCATTCGTTGAACGTGTACTGGTAATCGGGGAAAAGCTTCCCGGCCCGGCTGAGCGACATGAGCGTGTCAACGAGTTTTTTGTAGGCTTGCAGGTTGATGTTCAAAGGGCCTTTGATGAGCGCCACCCGCGCAGGCAGCCCCGACCAGGTCATAAGGCGCGAGAGCCGCTCCATCCATGAGGAAAGCGGGGCGGCGTTCTTTTGGGAGAAGGGTTCCAGGGACGCAAAGAGGTCCTCGAGCGGGCCCGTAAGGATGTCGTTTTCATCGGGAAGAGGGGACCTGAGCGTTGACAGCAACCGGTGTCTCCCGCCCGTGATGCGCCTGCTGCGCATGAGCCTGTCGAGCGCGGATGCGAGCCCTGGTGTCCCGCCGAATTTCAAAAAGGGCGAACTGAAGATTCGAAGGAGCGAAGGACCGGAGAAATCCTCCTGGCCCGCGCGAAGCAGCGAGACCACCGCCGAGGCCACGGGCGACGTGCTGAGCTGCCTGCCGAGGGCGCGGTTGTACGGGATGCCGTAGTCCGCGAACAGCTCCTCGACGAGCGGGCCGTACTCATCCAAAGCGGGAAAGGTCACCAGGATCGAGTCGGCCGTTGCGCCGTTTCTGAGAGACGTTTTTACCTCCCCCGCGATGAGCGATACTTCTTCGCGGGCATTGATGGCCGAGAGCGCCCGCAGGTCCTTCGAAAACGACGAAGCAAGCGGGGCCTTCTTTACCGACTCCTCGAAGGTCCTGTCCGAGAACAGGACCGAGGCGAGGAACTGTTCATCCGCGTTTGCTGCGACATTGCTCGTTTCCAATGCGGCGTGCACCTGGGAGAGAAACTCCGCGAGGAATCTGAGCGGATGGAACTCCGCGGCTCCCCTGATCATTTCCGGTGAAGAAGCATGGAGCAGGCACGTGCAGTCTCTCCGCTCAGTCACCTTCCTCAGGATGTCGGCTTCTCTTTTTCCCGCATCGAGGACGCCGTCGATGATGATTCTGGTGTAACGGGCAAGCGCGTCAGGGTCCGCGTGCGCAAGGACGTAGGCCCGCATGCCCGCCGGGTCCGTGAGGTTCCTGTCCTTAAGCACTTTTTCGTAAGCATGATAGACATCGACGAGCAGGGTAACCTGCGGTTTGTCCGAATATTCCTCGCCCGTGATCCTTTGCGCAAGCTCCTTGGCGCCGATCCCCGCCGTGGAAAGCTGTTCGATCGTTTTCGCAAGCGCCGCGGAGAGCGCCGGAGCAAGCAGATCGGGGTGTTGGCTGAAGAGACGGCTGTTGGCGAGACGCTCCTTCACAATGCCTTCGAACAGGACCAGCCTGCTGTTTTCATCGATCAGCCGGGGACCTTCGAGAGGGAGGTACAGGCTTTCGAAAAACTGGTGAAGCGTCCTGATCTCGGGCTGGACAAGGGCCGCTGCGTTGAACCTGCTTTCCAGAATATCCAAAAGCAGGCGCCCGTAGGCGCGTTTCATCCGCGACGACGGGACAATGATTAAAACGTCGTTATAGATATAAGGAGGGCCCGGCCGGGAGGAAAGGAGTTCTTCCAGGAACCGGCGTTTTCCCGCCCATCCGTCGTTTCCGTATGGGAACACAAGAGCTTTCATTCCGCAGTGATTATGCCACAAGTAAAAATTATTGACAACGATTAGTGCTTAGTTTATATTACAAACGCTTGTTATATGCAGTATCGAATTAATGAAAATAAGTGTTCCGGATGCGGGACCTGCCTGGATGTGTGTCCCACTGAGGCGATCAAGATGCAAGACGGGCACGCGGTCATCACGATGGAGTGCATCGACTGCGGGGCCTGTCCGCGGGTCTGCCCCGAAGGCGCGATCAAGCAGACGCTCCCGTCAACTGTTCAAAATTCTCGCTGAAACGGTTTGAAGGAGGTTGTAATGGCTGAAGCAGTGACGAGTGCAACATGGGAGCAGGAAGTATTGAAAGCACCGGGGCTTGTGCTGGTGGATTTCTGGGCGGTCTGGTGCGGACCCTGCAGGATGGTGGCGCCGATCGTCGATGAACTTTCCAAGGAATACGAAGGCAAGCTCAAAGTCGTAAAGCTGAACACGGACGAGAACCCCGACGTGGCAGGCAAGTACCGCATCATGGGCATCCCGACCCTGATGTTCTTCAAGAACGGCCAGACCGTTGACCAGGTCGTTGGCGCCGTACCCAAGGCCCAGCTGAAAACCAAGGTGGATGCGCTGCTCGCAAAGTAATTTTGGCGGCATTCTTTTCATAAATCCGGGCGCAGTGCCTGCGGATTTTTTCGGCTGCCCGTTTTTTGTGGGCAGTTTTTATTTGGGCTTGTCCCACGTGCGATATATGTTAAGGAGAACTGTACAATGTTTAAGAGGATACTTGCGGCTTCGATCATAGCGACGGCGCTTCTCTTCGGCTGCACCGAAAAGGCTGCGCATACCGGCGGCGCCATGGCTGCTGACTTCACGCTTCAGGACCTGAGCGGGAAAGATGTGAAGCTTTCTGACATGAAGGGCAAGGTCGTCGTGCTCGAGTTCTGGGCCACCTGGTGCCCGCCGTGCCGCGCATCGATTCCGGGAATTGAAAAAATCTATGAGTCCTATAAAGACAAGGGAGTAGTGGTGCTCGCTGTTTCGATGGACGATGGCGGGTGGGACGCTGTGCGGACCTTTGTCAAAGAAAACGGCATCAAGTACACGGTCCTCGAGGGAAACGATGATGTCGCTCAAAAATACCAGGTCCGCTCCATCCCGATGCTTTTGGTGCTGGACAAGGAAGGCAAAATTTCAAAGCGATATATTGGGTTCGGCAGCGACGAAGACCTTGCAAGGGATATCAAGGCCATCCTGTAGCGTCCGGTTTTTTAATTGACAACAGAAAAGCGTGCCGCTATAATGATTTTTCAAAAGCGGGCGTAGCTCAGTTGGTAGAGTACAAGCTTCCCAAGCTTGGGGTCGCGGGTTCGAACCCCGTCGCCCGCTCCATTTTAACTTTAGAAATCCGTGGGTTTATCTCACGGATTTTTTTTGTCCGGGAACTGAGCTTTGTCCGGTTTTTATCACGTCAAAGCGCCGTGCGCTTTTCCCCCTTTACTACCGCGGCGGGATGTGTTAACGTATGTGTACGAGGAGGTGTATGAAATGCGAACCAACATCGTGATGGATGACGAACTGGTTAAGAAAGCCTTCAAGCACTCAACGGCGAAAACCAAGAAGGACCTTGTCCACGAGGCCCTGGAAGAACTGATTGCGGGACGGCAACGCCGCGACCTGCGGGACCTCCGGGGAAAGATTTCCTTTGCCAAGGGATATGATCATAAGAAACTCCGCAAGGGGGCGTGATGATGGTCCTGGTGGACACCTCCGTGCTGATCGACTACCTTCGCGGAACGGACAATGCCGCCGTGGAACGGTTTCAGCGCCTCATGGACAGCAATCTCCCGTTCGGCATCTCTCCGCTGATCTACCTTGAAGTCCTTCAGGGCGCCCGGACCGAAAAGGACTTCACGACCGTAAAAAGCTATCTCGAAACTCACCGCTTCTTCAGCCTGCAGGATGAAAAGGAATCGTACGCGGCTGCGGCCCGTATCTATTTCGAATGTCGCAGGAAAGGGATCACCATCAACAGCACCGTCGATTGCCTGATAGCACAGACGGCGATCGAGAACGATTTGGCGCTCCTGCACCACGACGCGGATTTCGACCGGATGCGGAAGGTGGCTCCGTTCAAAATATACACATAGCTTCAAGAAGAACGAATTCAGGTGGAAAAGTGAGGTTTCAAGACCCTGGCGTTTCTGAGGGATGAAAACATGAGAACGCGAAAAAGAGTACCCATCCATCCTATGAGCCGACAATCGTTTGCAGTCTGAAATAGATTACTGCCCGCTTGGCGCGTTACGTTCTCTCCCTCTTTTCTATCGTATCCGTAAATCTACGGATAGACAGCCGTTCCTGCGATTGTTACAATCAGTGCGCTTCACTTTTAACTGTCCGTGTCAGTTGCACGTTGTAATTCTGATTCTGCTTCTTTGACTCTTTTCTGGACTTTTGCGACTGCGTAGAGTAAAGTCGGCAATAATTCAAATGGTTGTGTCCAAAAGCGCATGGAGGACCATGGCAGATTTAGAATCCGCCCATCAGAAGATCATCGCGTTCCGAAAAAGGCGTCACTGGGAGCAAGTCCGCGATCCATTACCCCGCTACATTTTTTCAATCGTTGCCGCCATGTTGCTCACAAGCGCATTGCTGACAAGTTGTGCCATCCCCATTTCCTACCGCGGCGCTGTTACCTATAAAAACCTGACCGATTTGAAAGCCGAAGCCATGACTCTGGTAGAGTCGTTCGATACCAGGCCTGTCGCTCAGAACGAAGCGGCCATAGAAAACGTCACGCTGGAATTCCGGAAGGCTCTTGAATATGAAAAAGGAAAAGGGAAGTCAAACAATGACACCATTGAGCAGCTTAATAAAATCCAGGGATTGTTGAACGACGATATAAAGGATTACCGGGAAAACGGGAACGCGACACTTGGTCCGAAGTATTTTCAGGAAGCCGCAAAGACTCTCGGACAGGCTTTCGATATTGCCATAGCGACCGAGAACCTAAAGAACAGAGATAAATAGGGTACTCGCGCGGAGACGCAGAGGCGCAGGGAATGCGGGAAAATGAGATAGGGACAATCGTTGTCGAGACGGCCATTGCCGTACATCGGGAACTCGGCCCCGGGCTTCTTGAGACTGTTTACGAGGTTGTTCTTGCCGGAGAATTACAGAATAAAGGTCTGAAGGTTGAGCGCCAGGTGAGCGTGCCGATCGTGTTCAAGGGGATCAGGTTCGACGAAGGCTTCCGGGCAGACATCATTGTCGATCAGAAGGTTATCGTGGAACTGAAGTCAGTCGAACGGGTGACGGCTGCGCACAAGAAACAAGTGCAGACCTACTTGCGGCTGACAGGATGTAAACTCGGGTACCTTTTGAATTTCGGCGAGGCCTTGATGAAATCCGGGATTACCCGATGTGTTAACGGTCTTGAAGAATGATTTTCTCCGCGTCTCAGCTCCGCTGCGGGAGAAAAGTATTTTATAAATAAAGCCTCGGATCATGGAAGCATGAATGAAGATCAAAATCCGGCTCGCGCAGGCGCGGAGATGAATTAATTTACGTAAGGTTTCCCTGCGCCACTGCGCCTCAGCGGGAAAAAGTATGTTATTTGTTCTGTGCATTTAAGTTGATGCGAGGAGGCGAGAGCTATGAAGGCGAAAACAGGAAAGAAATAAGCGACTGATGAGGAGTACTACGATAAACGAGGCATTCTCGGTGAAATCGTGGAAGGTGAAGTAGCGCTGAGTCTTGAAGACGCGCTCAAGCAGGATATCCTCTCGGGAAAACGAAAGAGAAAATTGCGGAACATAACGATCAAGCTTGACCCGCTCTATCTCTTGTCGATCAAGAAAGTTGCCACGAAGAAGGGAACTCCCTATCAAACCCTGGTGCGGCAGTGGGTCGCGGAAAATATACGCAAAGAGCTGAAGATAGCGTAGGGATACAAGAGCAAAGACCAGACGGGAAGGGCTTCAATGGTGAATGCAATGAGAAAGACTTGACCCTACTGGCTCTCCTGAATTTGGGCCCGTATCAGACAGTGCCGTGTAGAACTCTCTACGGTAATTTCAACGTGTCGTTCGAGTCCCGCGCTCTAAGGCGCGGGGCTCAACTCGTCGTTAGTTTCAAAAGGGGAAAATGCCTCTTAAAGAAGAAGAGATAAATAGTAAAGGTATACCAATATCTTTTGAAAAACCCGGCGGCGTGAGTTAGAGCGATAGCAACAGTTCGTATCATGAACATATGATAGATATAGGTACAACTGACTTCTTTATTGACGTCCCGAGCATGCCGCGGCCTGAATTCGAAAAGTATTCGATGCGGCTTTTCGATGAGTGGGAGGAGCGTGTCGAGAGAACATTGGCGCTACCAGATTACTCACTTGCCCTTGAAGTAGAAGAGGGTTCTGTCAAGGGAGTCGGTAAGCTTGCAGTGCTTCTCGGAGCGTTGTACGTCGGTATCGGCAACTACGGCTCGTTTATCTCGGGCCTTCAAACAATCCGTGACCAGGTCAGTTCGGTCGGCGACTTTTTGGCCGAGCGAGCTGCCAATCCCTTTGTGTTGCGTGGTTTAGAGCCAAAAGTCCACAAGCGTGGTGGCTCCCTGTCGCACCTACAGCGGCTGTTCGTCAAAGTTCAACGCCGCGAGATGACGGTTGAGCAGGCAATGAACGAGGCTGAAGCCCTCTTCGGCGATGATGCAACGACCGTTCCAGAGTTCATGCAGAAGCTTCAGGAATCGTTTGAACAAACACCTCGTCTTCCGCAACAGCTACCGCTCAGTCTGGATACTCTGGAGCAAGCCGTTGTGGTGCCGGGTAGCAACAAAGAGCGATCACCTCGCCCTTCTCATCCGAAACCAAGCTTGCCACCACCTCAGCAGTTTCGCATTGAAGTTTGGCGCGAGTCAAAGAAAGGGCAACGGAAGATCCGTGTCATTCAACTGTAGCGCAACGGAAGGAATGTGACAACTTTGGGGACGTAGTGACCGAAATGAATTAATGGAAGAATAACAAGTCGACTTGGGACACAACGTCCCTCAAATCTTTAAAGTAATTGAGAACGATGAGGTTCGCCCGGTTTCTGCGAAAAGTAATGGAAAAATATTAAATCCAGGTGATGAGACGCCTGCAAAACACAGAGAATACAGATGTCGCGTGCTTGAAAATGGTTATGGCGATCTCACGGTATCCTTCGAATAATATCTAAGAGAATCAAATGATCCAACAACCGCGTCCACAGCGACGCGCCAGAAGGCGGCGCGTGACGCGCGCGATGGACATATAAGGTAAACGCTATGACACGTTTTTCTCAACGGATTGGAGCAGTACCTCAACCAACATTAATTCAAGTAGATTCCATGACCACGGAACTACGCAACTCGCTATGGAACCTTCTTCTTGATCTCTATGAAGACGATGAGAAGTATTGGTTGCGCATTGCACCTCATGTAGCCCAGTTCTTTAGAAAAGTCCCAGTTGATGAAGTTCCACAGTATGATGATAGAAATTGCAGAGATTGGTTCAAGAAGTACTTTTATTCATTGCCTTGGCATGGGGTTTATGACCTTATTGAATTTCTTGTGCACAACCATCGAAACATGACAACAATCCGTCACTCCGATTATTATGTGTCTAAGCATCGCGTTGACGAAAAAGTTTTTATGGACGCTGTAAGTAACATTTTAGAACGAGAATTGTCTGGCTATCGCTTTATTGAAGGAGTACTCGCACCTATCTCAAATAAAACCGAAGTGGAGGAAATCGAAGCCTCTGTTGACGCGGCACAAAGGGCAGGGTTAAAGGGTGCTTCACTACACATTCGTACCGCGTTGGAACTTCTT
>JAJYKN010000047.1 GCA_021788515.1 Nitrospirota bacterium
ATCATTGTTTGTGGGACAACATCAATGCCATTATCGTGAACTCTGCATACTCCGGAATGGCGCCGTACAATCTCGACGCTATTATCGACGAGTCCCGGGCGGATGCCGTCGAAACCATGAAACGGAAGGCCGGTTTCTTTCAGAAGCACGGCGTTCCCTGTGAATACAAGATCGAAGGAAAAACGATTATTTCCCAGTGTGCGGCGTACCAGGAGAGCGAAAGCGGCTATTCACTCGTGGTCATGGGAACTCACGGAAGAAATGCCTTGCTCAATGCTTTTTTCGGGAGCACGGCGCGGGAAACGATCTTGAACGCGTTGATCCCGGTCATCGTCGTGCACTCGGGTAGATAAGGATAATGGAACTGCAAAAAGGGCTTCAAGAAAGTGCAATAAACGGCAGACCTCAAAGAGATGGGCTTCCCTCCTTGCGGTTATGCCTTTCATCGTCTATACTAAGCTGTATTGAGAACGATGGAATAAAACAGCTGCTGATTCATTAAATTACCTTGGGTTTTGAGGCAGAGGTAACACGTTTTAATTCGCCTGGCGCAAGATGCGGTGTGCAAGCCCTCAAGAGATCCAGAGAGGGTAGCCTAAAGTGTCTGCTGTGGCAAAAAATTTGGGATCAACCTCGCGTGAGCTCAAAACCCAAGGTAACGTTTTTCTGCACTTCTTTGCCCCTCTCGCATTCTCGGCACTAAAATCCAGCAGCAGCGTATAACCGTCGAAGAAGTCCTTCGTAGAGAAAAATCTTAGCGCACATTGTTTTTATGGTATTTTTTTGTTCATTCATCATCAATCGATACGGAAGAAACCTTTAAGAATATGTCTTTTTCAGCAAAATTGGCAAGCGAATTATGTTAGAATTATCAAATGGAGAAAGCCCGGGACAACATTTGTGCGGCCTTGCCGGGATACGAAGAATAACCGCCGAATATCCTCGCGTTTTATCCTGTCCGCTGTAGAACTGAGTTGGGGGGGGGCTCTCGCGTGAAAAAGGTACTCGTTACCGGCGGCACCGGTTTCATCGGAAGCCATCTGACGGAACTGCTGCTGAAGAAAGGGTATTCCGTCTCGTGCCTCGCACGGGACCCTGTGAATCTCCGCTGGCTCTCGGGACTGGATATCGATGTGAAGGCCGGCGACTGTACGCAGCCGGAGACACTGCCTGATGCTGTTAAGCAGGCTTCTATTGTCATCCACGCCGCCGGACTAACCAGGGCCAGACGCGCGAGGGAATATTATGAAGTAAACCACATCGGCACCAGGAATATCCTGGAAGCATGCGGCCGCCATAATCCGGGCATGGAGAAATTTATCCTGATCTCGAGCCAGGCGGCGGCAGGACCGGGCGCGGATGGAAAGCCGGTCAAAGACAGCGATCCTCCTCACCCGGTTTCTGATTACGGCAGGAGCAAACTCCTTGCCGAAAAAGAAGCGCTCGCATACAAGGACAAATTCCCCGTCGTCATCCTCCGGCCGTCGGCAGTGTACGGCCCCCGGGACCATGATATGTACGAGTTCTTCCGCTGGGCGGCCCGCGGCATAACGCTGGAGATCCTGGGCAGGGAGCGGTTTCTCAATTTCTGCTATGTGGGGGACGTCGTGCATGCGATGTCCCTTGCCATGGAACAGCAGACAGCGAGCGGAAGGATCTATTTTGTGGCAGAGGACCGGCCCTATTCATGGTCGGAATTCAGACAGGCCTTGCTGTCCGCGGGGGAGGTGAAAGCGCGCACCATCAAGATCCCGTACTGGGCTGCATACCTGATCGGTTTGGCATCCGAGGCGGCAAGCCTGTTCACGTCCAGGCCCGCGCTCACGAACAGGCAGAAGGTGCGGGAAGCCTCGCAAACATACTGGACCTGCGATCTCTCCAACGTAAAAAAGGAACTCGGATTCAGGGCGGCGTATCCCTTACGGCACGGACTGGACATCACATGGAGGTGGTATCGTGATAACAACTGGTTATAAAAAAAAGACGGATGTCATTCTGCAGGCAGAAAGCGGAAAAACGGGGGACCTCTTCGAAAAATGCAGAACGTTCACGACGGCAAAAGAGGTGATGGCCGCGGGCTTCTATCCTTACTTCAGCGTCGTGGAATCGGCCCAGGACCCCGAGGTGACGGTCTCAGGCAGGAAGATGATCATGCTCGGGTCGAACAACTATCTCGGGCTCACCAGCCACCCGAAGGTGAAGAAAGCGGCTGTCGAGGCCGTAAAGAAGTACGGAAGCGGATGCGCGGGGTCGCGCTTTTTGAACGGCACGCTCGACATCCACGTGCAGCTCGAAGAAAAGCTGGCGAAGTTCTTCCGCAAGGGCGCCGCCCTCACCTTTTCCACCGGCTACCAGACGAACCTCGGCATCATCTCTTCCCTTGCGGGCAAGGACGACGTCGTGGTGATCGACAAGCTTGACCACGCCAGCATCATCGATGCCTGCAGGCTGTCCTTCGCGGAAGTTAGAAAGTTCAAACACAACGACATGAACAGCCTCGACTTCGTCCTGCACGAGTGCGGAGACCGGGGCAAGTTCGTGGTGGTGGACGGCGTGTACAGCATGGAAGGCGACATCGCGCCGCTGCCGGACATCGTGAGGGTCTGCAAAAAATACGGCGCCCGGCTCATGGTGGATGACGCCCACGGCATCGGCGTGCTGGGCAAAACCGGACGCGGCACTGCCGAGCATTTCGGCCTGGAGAAGGACGTGGACGTCATCATGGGCACCTACAGCAAGTCTCTTGCCTCGATCGGCGGGTTCGTCGCCGCCGACGAGGACGTGATCCATTACATGAAGCACCACTCACGGCCCCTCATTTTCAGCGCGAGCCCGCCGCCCGCTTCGGTGGCCGCGGTCATCGCGGCCCTGGACATCATCGACCAGGAGCCCGACCGCAGGGAACGCCTCTGGCACAACACGAACAAGATGATGAAAGCGTTCAAGCAGATGGGCTTCGACACCGGCGCTGCCGAAACGCCCATCATTCCGCTCATGATGGGCGAGATGGAACGGGCGTTCATGATGTGGAAGGTCCTCAACGAGGGCGGGGTGTTCGCAAACCCTGTGGTGCCTCCCGCAGTGCCGCAGGGACGCTGTATGATCCGCACCAGTTACATGGCGACCCACACCGATGAGATGCTTGACCGGGTGCTCGGGATCGTCGAGCAGGCGGGGAAGAAGCTGGGCGTGATTTCATAAAGGAGCATGCATGCAGATCGAGCAGATATCCGGCGCAAAAGCCATGGACCGGTTCATACGTTTCCCCTGGAAGGTCTACGAAGGGAATCCCAACTGGGTGCCGCCTCTTTTGAGCGAGGTCAAGTTCGTCTTGAGCGACGCAAACCCGTTTTTCCGGCACGCTGAGGCCGCGTATTTTCTCGCGCGCAAGAACGGCGGCGTCGTGGGCAGGATCGCGGCGCTCATTGACCGCAGCCATGTCGCCCTTCACAATGAACAGGCGGGTTTCTTCGGATATTTCGAATGCCTTCCCGATCCCGTTGTTGCCGGGAAGCTTTTGGATGCCGCATCGTCATGGCTCAAGGAACGCAACATGGAGGTCATGCGCGGGCCCATGAACCCGTCAACGAACGACGAGTGCGGTTTTCTCCTTGAAGGGTTCGATTCGGCTCCCATGATCATGATGCCCTACACGCCGGCGTATTACCTTGATTACATGGAGCAGTGCGGACTGACCAAGGCCAAGGACCTCTATGCATACATCTCAGTGATCGCTGATGTCTCATCGGGCAAAAAGCTCGAAAGCCTGGCATCGGCAGTCAAGAAAAAGATCCCCGATCTCGTGGTGCGTCCGGCCAACAAGAAGGAGTTCAGGAAAGAACTGGATGCGCTGAAAGATATCTATAATGCGGCATGGAGCCATAACTGGGGATTTGTACCCATGACCGATGAAGAGATCGAATCAATGGCAAAGAGGCTCAAGCCGCTCATCGTGCCCGAGCTCCTCATCATGGCCGAGGTGCACGGCAAGCCTGCAGGGTTCTTCATGGCTGTGCCGGACTACAACCAGGTCTTCAGCAGGATCAACGGCAGGCTTGGCCCCCTGGAGCTCGTGAAGTTCTTCTGGTATTCGAGAAAGATATCGGATATCCGCGTCCTGACCATGGGCGTGAAGGAAGAGTACCGGAAGAGAGGCATCGAGGGACTGCTCTACCTGGAGTCATTCAAGGCGGCCAAACGCAAAGGGTACCGACGGGCGGAGATGTCCTGGGTCCTGGAAGACAACACCCTCATGAAAAAAGGTTGCGAGCTCATGGGAGGAAACCTGTACAAAAAATACCGCATCTACGAAAAGAGGCTTTGAACCTGACAGTCTGCGGGAATCAGCCCCGCGGGCGATGAGGCGGCCCCGAGAACAGCCGGTGCATCCACGGCGCAATGAAAATCGTCAGTACGGCGAGCAGCATGCCGGCAATGACATCAACGACATAGTGGTACCTGAGATACACTGTTGAGACGATTAAGGCTGATACAGCAGGCACCAGCACCCGGTAGAGCACCCGTTCCCCGTATTTCCTTGCATAAAAAAGCGTCA
This sequence comes from Nitrospirota bacterium, assembly GCA_021788515.1. Lineage (GTDB taxonomy): Bacteria > Nitrospirota > UBA9217 > UBA9217 > UBA9217 > JAJYKN01. The sequence continues at coordinate 4,556 of JAJYKN010000047.1, forward strand.
CCAGCGCCACGGCGGTATGGCCGCTCGGAAAGGCATCGGTCTTGTTGCGCTCCAGCGAGTTCAAGGCCTGCCGTATCCACTGGGTCATCGGTCCTGTTTGCAGCTCCGCTGTCTGCAGGTGGTTCAGCGTGAACCGGGGCCCGACTGCGGGAAAGAGCAGATAGCCGATGTAGGAAAGATAAAAACAGAGGACAATAGTGAAGACCGCGGTCTCGAAATCACCCTGTTTATTCCTGATAAAAAGCAATGCGCCGAGCGCGACCGGCATAAAATAATAGCCGATGTACGCGATCTGGAACACTGCGGTGAGCCAGGCGTTGTTGAACCGCTCCATCCACACGGTCGGATGAACGGCGAAAAGCAGGTAGTCCAGCCGGATCAGGACATCGTCGTAGTAATGCTGCCGGATGAAGGGAATGATGTCGCCGAGGCTGTTAAAGATCACGAAGACGCCGATGATCGGGATAAAGTCGTGCAGGAAACTGAAGAGCCTCTTTCTGGGCGCCCTTTTGTGCAGGGCAGCGAGCACCGTCACGGCCAGCGCCAGCAAAGAGTAGGTAAAGATGAGCTGCGGCCACGATGGGATGGAAGAGCTGTTGAGCAGAATGATTGCCGTGAGCAGCACGACGAAGGAAAGAGTGAGGCGGTCAACAGGGTTCAGATGGGTCCGCATAGGAACGGTTATACAATACCTGCCGCTGAAAAGCAAGAACTGCCACAGTCCGGGCTGTTTTCCCTCGTATGTTCAAAAATACACGTGAACTGATCATTATTTATCGTACTTGACGCGCGCGCTCCTGCACCTGGATGCGCTTCCCCTTCGCATACCCGCAAGCCAGGTACTCCGTGGTGTGCATGATCGCAAGCCGGCCGTTCCGGTCGAGCGCGATCAACCCTGCCTGTCCGCCAATGCAAAGAAGGGCCTTGAGCGCCCTGCGTGAAGCTGTTGCAGGCGTTCCGCCCTCCATCAGCATACAAGTCTCTTTCGCGAGCGCCCTGCGCAGGATGTACTCCCCTGCCCCGGTGCACGAAACAGCGCCGGTCGCGTTCTCTGCATAGGTCCCGGCGCCGATGATCGGCGAGTCCCCTGTCCGTCCCGGAAGCATTGCAAAGGTCCCGCCGGTGGATGTGCCTGCCGCGAGGTTCCCTGACTTGTCCAGCGCAACCGCGCCGACGGTCGAAAAATATCTCCGATAGAGCGCGGCAACCTCTTTCTCCTGCAGGAGGAGTTTTTTCAATTTCGCCAGCGACTCTTTTGACGGTTTCGGAAGCCGCGCGAGCCCTTGTGCGATCCTGCGGCCGCCGATGTTCGTCATGAGGACATGGGACGTATCCATCACCCTTCTCGCAGCCTGGATGGGGTTTCGGAAGCCTTCCAGCCCGGCAACTGCTCCGGCTTTCAGTTCTTTTCCTTCCATGAGCGAAGCATCGAGCCGCTGCACGCCGTCAAGCTGCAGCACTCCGCCGAGGCCGGCGTTGAACAGGCCCGAATTTTCCATCACGGTTATTGCCGCGACCACGGCGTCAAGGCCTGGGCCTCCGTTCAAGAGGATTGTGTAGCCAGCGGCAAGGGCTTCTGCCAGCACGTCGAGTGACTTTTTCCCGGGCCGCCGGTAACCCGCGCCGCCGTGCCCGAGAATGATGGGATTTGTCTTCATGGATTAAGCCTACCTGAGGAGACGGGGAAAGGCAAGAGCAGCGACGCAAACTCCCTTAGCAGTCCAGCGTTCTCTTCGCAAGACCGCACAGCGATGAAGCAGGCTGGGTGAGCCGTCCGGTCATTCGCCGCGGACCGTGGTCTAATCCACTTCCCGGAGCACTTTGACGGAAACACGCTCGACCAGGTCCTTTACCTTTTCCCGGTACTCCAGCATATGAGGCGATCCAAGATGGGCGTGGAGCGCTTCCAGGCTCTGCCACCTTTCAAGAATGGTGACGACATTTTTATCGAAGACCTGCACCGGAAGTTTTGCGTCAACATCGATCACCGGGACGTATTCGATGCATCCCTGTTCTTTTCTCACCAACGGCATCGTGGAGGTAAGGACGGCAAGATAATCAGAAAGCTTTCCCGTTTTCACATTGATCGAGGCAATTACATGGATCATGGTCATCTCCTTATGGCGCACTGTTTTTTTATCATTGCCCGGTTATTTGTCCTGTCCGATCGCCTTTTTGAGCGGCCCAAGAAGGGCAAAGAACGCCAAACCGGTCACAAAGGACAGGGAGAACATCAGGAGGAAGAAATGCTCCTTCGGCATTTTCATCCAGAACGTTCCGAGGTATCCCGACAGATAATTGCCGAAAAAGCTCGAAAGGAACCAGACGCCCATCATCATGGAGACGATCCTGGCCGGAGCGATCCTGGTCACGAGCGAAAGGCCGATCGGCGAAAGATAGATCTCGCCCATCGTGAGCACGAACGAGCAGGCAAAGAGCCACCAGAGGCTCGCCCGGGGATGAACTGCCAGTTCCCGGGCCGGCGGGATCAGGATCAGGAAAGCGGACGCCAGCAGGAGGCAGCCGATGCCCATCTTGGCGATGCTCGACGGCTCTTTTCCGCGGCGATCCTGCCAGGCCCAGAACATGTTCAGCAGCGGAACGAACAGGAAAATCATGAGCGGATTGAACGACTGGAACCACGAGGCCGGCATCTCCCACCCGAAGATCATCCGGTCCGTATCGGCGTCGGCCCACAGCGCCATCGTGTTGCCCTGCTGCTCGTACACGCTCCAGAAAACGATGGACAGCGCCATCATAGCGAAGATCGCCCCGATCTTCAGCCAGTCTTCCCGCGTCATCGGCTCCTGGGGCTTTCGCTGTCCGGCCCCCTTTTCCCGCATGATCAGGTCGGGGGCAAGGTGCTTCTGGCCCGCAAGATACACGAGAAGCCCGATCACCATGCCCACGCCCGCGGCAGCAAAGCCCCAGTGGAACCCGATTTTCTCGCCCAGGGTCCCGCACACGAGCGGGGAAAAGAACGCGCCGAGATTGATGCCCATGTAGAACAGGCTGAACGCCCGGTCCCGGCGATGGTCGTTGGGCGGATACAGCGCCCCGACCTGGGTCGAGATATTGGGCTTAAAGGCGCCGTTCCCCAGGATCAGAAAGATCAACGCCGGGTAGAACAGGCTGGGGGCGGCCATCAGGAAATGTCCGATAGCCATGAGCAGTGCTCCCAGGACCACTGTTTTGCGCTGGCCAAGGAGCCGGTCCGCGAGCATGCCGCCGAAGAGCGGGGTGAAGTAGACAAACCCGGTATAGAGCCCGTAGATCTCCGACGATCGTTCCTGCGTAAACTGCAGGTGCTTGATCATGTAGTAGACC
>JAJYKN010000048.1 GCA_021788515.1 Nitrospirota bacterium
GCGACCCCGCCGCGGCCGGAACCGACGAGGACCCCGATGCGCAGCGCTTCCTCATGCGTGATGAAAAGCCCGGCGTCCTCCATTGCCATGAGCGCGGCAGCCGCGGCATACTGGATGAACGGGTCTGTTCGCAGCGTTTCTTTCCTGGTCATATACGCCTGCGAATCGAACCCCTTAAGCTCGCCGGCAATGCAACAGGAAAAGGCCGAGACATCGAACTTTGTGATGCGGCCGATTCCCGAGGAGCCCTTGACGAGCTTGTTCCACGTTGCTTCCGCGGAATTTCCGAGCGGCGTGAGTGCGCCCATGCCGGTGATGACGATGCGTGATTTCATGCGGCGCAGTATAAGATTTTTGTCTCTTTTTGTCAAAAGATACCGTACAATACAGGAGGGAATCAGTTTGACAATAGTGCGGATTATGCTATAGTTAACTCGTACGCAGGCACTTAATCGTTCAGGAAGGGGGGATTTGAGATGACGAAATCAGAATTGACAGCATTGACTGTGGCTGAACTCAAAGCCCTGGCCAAGAAGAAGAAAGTGTCCCTGTCTTCAAGTGATAGAAAGGCCGATATTGTCTCAGCACTTATGGCTGCAGAAAAGATGTCCGCAAAAAAACCGGTCATGAAGAAGGCAGTAACTGCAACGAAGACAGCAGTAAAGAAAGCAGCAGCCGCGACGAAGCAGGCGCTTAAAAAAGCAGTGCAGCCCAAGAAACCGGCGAAGATCGAGCACGTCCTGGTGTCGTCCGCGCAACGTCCTGTTGCGGGAAGGCCGTCGAAGGAGACGGTCCCGGCGCGGGAATGGAAGCAGCCTCCTGTTGCCGAAGAACCGCTTATGGTGCAGGAGCGGGTTTCGGAGTCCAAGTATTACACGGGGCCGGCCACGCTGGCCGAGGTCCCCGCCCATAGTGAGTTGCCGCAGGCCTATGGAGAAGACAAAATCGTTATCATGATGCGCGATCCTTTTGTGGCCTATGCCTACTGGGAGGCGACGCCGGCCCGGATCGAGCGCGAGAGGTCCTGGTTCGGCTGGGACAGCAAACTCTGCGTGCGCATCTACGACGTGACCGGCGTACAGTTCGACGGACGGAACGCCATTGGCTATTTCGACCAGGAGATCTTCGACCGGACCGGGAGCTGGTATTTCGACCTCGGCAGGCCGAGCCACTCCTTTTGTGCGGACCTGGGTCTTCTCACCCAGGAAGGTAGATTCCTGACGCTCGCGCGGTCCAATTACATCACCATGCCGCTCGACACGGCATCGGAAGTGATCGACGAGGAATGGATGCTCGTGGACGAGGAATTCTGGAAGCTCTACGGCTATCCCGAAGGCATGCGCGCCGGCCTGTCGTCTCCCGAGATGCAGGAGATGGTGCGGCGCAGACGTTTGCTCGAAATCACCTCGCCGGGACTGTTTCCCCGCGAAAAGCTGAAGCGGAAACAGAAGCAGAAAGCCTGAAAGAAGGGATTCTGCGGGGAATGATATTCCTATTCTGAACCGAGCTTGAGAAGTCCATCCGAACATGGGTGGACTTTTCTTTTGAGTATCAGCATTGGTATTGCCGAAAGGCAAAAAACAAAATTTCGCACGAAGCCACAAAGCCACGGAGAAATTTTATCTTTATTTAAAATCCGTTTTTTGTGTCTTTGTGGCGCCCTGTGGGACACGATTTTTTTGACTTGCCCCTTCGGAGGCACTTTTAACTTAGCCGCTCAGGGAAGGCGTTTGCATGCTGAAAAAGAAAGACCGTGCCGACGTCAGGCGCGGTAAAAAAGAGAAGGGCGTCGTAGACAGAATGGGAAAAGGCTATCTTTCGCTGGTCCTGCATTGTCATCTGCCGTATGTGCGGCACCCCGAGCACGACCGGTTTCTCGAAGAAGACTGGTTGTACGAGGCGATCACCGAGACCTACATTCCGCTCATCAACGTATTCGACGGACTGGTGAACGACGGCGTGGATTTCCGCCTCACCATGAGCCTGACGCCGACCCTCATTTCCATGCTCACCGATCCGCTCCTCCAGCAGCGCTATCTCCGTCATATCAGCCGCCTTATCGACCTTGCCGGGAAGGAGCTCGAACGCACGAAGGACGAGCCCGAGTTCAACGCCCTGGCCCGAATGTATTTCGAGCTTTTTCAAAACGCCCGCTTCGTCTTCGAGGAAAAGTACGGCCGCAATCTCGTCACCGCCTTCCGGAAGTTCCAGGACCTGGGCAAGCTTGAAATCATCACCTGCGGCGCCACACACGGCTTCCTGCCGCTCATGAAGAACGCAAAAGCGGTGCGGGCGCAGATCGCCGTTGCCGTCCAAGCCCACACGAAACACCTTGGCAGGCCGCCCAAAGGCATCTGGCTTCCCGAGTGCGGGTACTACGAGGGGCTCGATGAGATCCTGGGCGAGTTCGGCATCCGCTATTTCTTTACGGACTCCCACGGAGTTTTTCACGCGACCCCCCGGCCCAAGTACGGAGTCTACGCGCCGATCTACTGCCCCTCGGGTGTTGCAGCCTTCGGCAGAGACATCGAGTCGTCCAAGCAGGTCTGGAGCTCCGTGGAAGGGTATCCCGGCGACTATGATTACCGGGATTTCTACCGCGACGTGGGTTTCGACCTGGATTTCGACTACGTCAAACCGTATATCCATCCCGACGGCATCCGGGTTAACCTCGGGATAAAATATTACCGGATCACGGGGAATACGAACAACAAAGAACCCTACGTCCGGCAAAGGGCGCTCAATAAGGCTGCGGAGCATGCAGGGAATTTCCTGTTCAACCGGGAGAAACAGGTGGAGTGGCTTGCGGGAGCATTCCAGGACCGGAAGCCGCTGATCGTGGCCCCCTACGATGCGGAGCTGTATGGCCACTGGTGGTTCGAAGGGCCGGACTGGATCAACTACCTGGTCCGGAAGACCGTCTATGACCAGAAAACGGTCCGTTTGATCACTCCATCGGAGTATTTGGAGGAAAATCCCAAGAATCAAATTGCGACGCCCTCCGCATCCAGCTGGGGGTTCAAAGGTTACTCCGAAGTATGGCTGAACGGGGCCAACGACTGGATCTACCGGCACCTGCACAAGGCCGCGGACCGTATGATCGAGCTTGCGCGGATGTTCCCGCAGGCCGACGGGCTCCTGCTGCGGGCCTTGAACCAGGCTGCGCGGGAGCTGCTCCTGGCCCAGAGCTCGGACTGGGCGTTCATCATGAAGACCGGCAGCCACGTGGAATATGCGGAGCGGAGGACGAAAGAACATTTGCTCCGGTTCACCAGGCTCTACGAGGATGTTACAGGAAATCATATTGACGAAGGCCGGCTCGCCGATTTAGAATATATCGATAATGTGTTCCCGGATATCGACTACCGCGTCTATGCTTGACCCCGCCGTACTAAAAGAACTCAAAAGAATTCTCGGCGCAGACGGCGTTTCCACCACGCCGGAAGAACTGGTCGCCTACTCGTACGATGCCACGCAGCGGGAAGCGCTGCCGTGGGCCGTGGCGCGTCCCCAAACTGTTGCCCAGGTCTCGCAGGTCCTTGCGTTTGCCAACCGGGAGCGCTTTCCCGTGGTCCCCCGCGGGGCAGGGACCGGAATGTCGGGCGGATCAGTGCCGACCCAGGGCGGCGTTGTCCTGTCCTTCGAGCGGATGAACCGCATTCTCGAAATCGACGAGGAGAACATGATCGCCGTGGCGGAGCCCGGCGTCGTGACCGGAGATCTGCAGCGCGAGGTCGAGTCACGGGGGCTCTTTTACCCGCCGGACCCGGCCAGCCACCGGTTCTGCACATTGGGCGGGAATGTTGCGGAGTGCGCAGGGGGCTTGCGCGCCGTGAAGTACGGCGTTACCAAGGACTATGTTCTGGGCCTTGAGGTGGTCCTTCCCACAGGGGAGATCATTACGACCGGGGCCCGCACAGCGAAGAGCGTGGCCGGGTATGATCTCACCAAGCTGATCGTGGGTTCAGAAGGCACGCTCGGCGTGGTGACGAAGATCATCGTGAAGCTTTTGCCGTTGCCGGAAAGCGTGCTCACGCTTTCGGCATTTTTCAGAAGCGTTGACGATGCCGCACGGGCCGCTTCAAAGGTCCTGGCGAGCAGGATCATTCCGCGGGCGCTCGAATTGATCGACCAGGCCGCGCTCCGGGCCGTGGAAAACTACCTGAAGGAAGACCTGTCCCAGGGGGCCGCAGCCATGCTGATTGTCGAGGTGGACGGTCCGGCGGAGACCACGGAGCGTGAAAGCGCGAGGGTCGCCGATATCCTGACCAAAGCAGGAGCCACAAGGGTGCAGAGCGCCGATGCCGGGCCGGAGCGGGAGCAGCTCTGGAAGGCGCGTCGCTCGATCTCGCCGGCGCTGTACACGATCAAACCGAAAAAAATAAACGAGGACATTGTTGTTCCGCGAAGCAGGATCGCCGACATCCTGCGCGAGATCAACGATATTGCGAAACACTACGATCTGCTGATCGTGAACTTCGGCCACGCAGGCGACGGCAACATCCATACGAACATCATGCTCGACGACGTTGATCTGCCGAAAGCCGGGGAGGCAGTGAAGAAAATATTCGCGGCAGTGCTTCGCCTCGGGGGAAGCATCACGGGAGAGCACGGGATCGGTATTTCCAAGGCCCCCTATCTCCCCATGGAACTGTCCCCGGACGCGCTTTCCGCCATGAAGCGGATCAAGCAGGCGCTCGATCCGAACAATATATTAAACCCGGGGAAGATTTTTCTGAATGCGGAATAAAAGGCAAAAAACATTGATCTCGATGTTCACTGTCGTCATCGCTGCTCTGGCGCTGTTGATCTGTCCATTCTCGTGGGCAGGAAGCGTTTCTGCATCACTGTCTGTCGAAGAGCTCAGTGCTGACGTGCAGGCCCTCCGGCAGGAAGCAACGCAACTGGAAGAAGAGAACCAGGGACTTCGCAGGATCCTGGCGTCCCAGGATGATGGCGAACTGTATATTGTCGTGGACACCGAGAGCAACCGGTTGACTCTTCGTCAGGGCAACGCCGTGCTGCACCAGGCGGTGTGCGGGACCGGAAGCCATCAGTTCATCGAATCCGAGACAGGAACGGACTGGTATTTTGAGACGCCTATCGGTTCCTTTACGGTTCTCGGAAGAGAGCGGAACCCGGTGTGGATCCGGCCCGACTGGTCCTATGTCGAGGAAAATATGCCTGTCCCGGCGGAGCACGATCCGGACCGTCTCGTGCGGGGCGTGCTCGGCAAGTACGCGCTGCTTCTCGGGAACGGCTACAAGATCCACGGAACGAAGTGGACCAGTCTTCTGGGAACCCATTTTACCCACGGGTGCATTTCCCTGGGCGATGACGATCTCGAACTGGTCTACAAATCGGTGAAGACCGGGACGAAAGTGTATATTTACTGATGAGGCCCGCTTGAAGGCCGGTTTTGCTCTCCGTTCACCCTTCGACAGGCTCAGGGCGAACGGAGGGATCATTGAAACGATTAACATCAAGGAAACGATTCACATTATCCGTTCGTGGTGAGCTTGTCGAACCACGTAAAACGCTTTTTCGATGACCGGGAACGAATTTTTATGAGAGTAGTATTGAAAAAACTGCTGCCGATGATCCTGCTGGTGCCGTTTCTCATGGCCGCTGCGGACGGCGGAGACGCTGTCCGGGACGAGCGCGCGTCACTCGAAGCGATGAGATCCTTGCTGCGCCAAAAGATCTCCTCGCTCAAGCGCGAACAGGACTTCCTGCTTTTTCAGAAGACGATGTACGCGGCGGACTCAAAGTACCTCATTATCGACGTCAAGCACCGCACGGCACAGCTCAAGTACAAGAACAGGCTGCTGAAGGGCATGCGCTTCACCCCTTCAAAAAAGTTCCCGGGCCGCGGGCTCCGGCAGGGCATGCTCGTGCTGACAAAAAAAGTGGAAGGAAAGAAGGACCGCGATGTCCTGGTTTTCGGAAAATCGCTCGTTCTGCAGTGGAAACAGTCCATTGTTCCTCCGCAGGAAAAGGGCCTTCCTTCCATCACGCTGTTGAAAAATGAACTGCTGTCCGTCTACTATGCCGTGGAAGAGGGCGCTCCGGCATATCTCCTTCGCTGACCCGCCGGGCGCTTTCCTTTCGGCACTTTCAGGTTGACTCAGATTGAATTCACGGTATAATCATTCATGCGAGAACTCATGAGGGGGGAAGAATTTTACGACGGCACCGCCCTGCTGGGCGATCCGGTGCACGGTTATATTTCCTTTACCACTCCCCGCGGGGCGGGGGAAAAAACCGAGAAGGACCTCATCGACACGGCCTGGATGCAGCGCTTGAGGCAGATCTACCAGCTTCAGAGCGCGCGGTGGGTCTACCCCTCGGCGGAGCACAGCCGGTTCCAGCACGTGCTCGGAGCGATGCATCTGGCGGGGCGCTTCGCCCGCCATCTCTATCCCTCCCTCAAGGCGGCGGTCCGCGATTGCCCGTCAGCCAACTACGTGGAGGAGTTCCTCCGCATCGCGGCATTGCTCCATGACATCGGTCACGGTCCTTTCGGACACTTCTTCGACGACAACTACCTGGCTCAGTACGATCTGACTCACGAGAAACTGGGACAACACATCATCAGGACCGAGCTCTCCGACATCATCAAGTCCATTCGCAGAAGCCCCACCGGCGAATTCGGGAAAGGGGAAAAACTGAACCCGGACCAGGTCGCCTACCTTATCGGCAAGGGACCGGGCTCGTCCTCCTCAAAGCAGCCGCGCTGGGTCGTCTTTCTCCAGCCGCTCCTTTCCGGGATTTACACGGTGGACAACCTTGACTACGTGATGCGCGACGCCTTCATGTGCGGCGTGGCCATCGGCGCCGTGGACATCGACCGGCTCATGTACTACACGTTCTTCACCGAGAAAGGGCTCACGCTCCACAAATCGGGACTGACGGCGCTCAACATGTTCCTGAACGCCCGGCTGTATATGTATACGAACGTGTATTATCACCGCACCACGCGCGCCATCGACGAACATCTGAAAGAGCTCTTCAAGGACACGATGGCGGTATTGTTCCCCTACAACCCTGTCGAGAATCTCGATGAATACCTCGACCTGACGGACTGGTCCCTGCTTGAGGCCGTACGGAAGTGGGGGAGCAGCAAGAACATTGCAATTGCCAAACTCGGGAGGGAGTGGTCGGCCATCCTCGCCCGGGAAGTGAAATGGAAAATGGCCTACGACGTGACGCTCTCGATGCGGGAGATCGAAAAGGGAAAAACGATCATCGACGCCAGAGAGCTGGTGAGCCGCATCAAAAGGAACCTTCCTGCCAAACTGAAAGAGCTGCCGTTCCGCGTGGATATGGCGAGCCAGGACCCGAGGCCGGTCAACCCGCTCATGATGGGCGAACGCCAGATCTACGTATTCAATCCTTCCACCCGTAAAGTCGAAAAAGAGCCGCTCAAGGACTTCTTCGACTATATTCCGGCGCGCGTTGTCCAGTGTCGCGTCTTTACCCTCAATCACGATCACGACCGGGAGCTCGCCGAGATCGTGGACAAGGTCCTGGGGATCCAGGAAGACAGCATTAAAACAAACGTCTGAAGATCATGTCTCGTGATTCGTCCTGCTGAAAAAGGCGGCTGTGGCGCGAGCCGGCTAAAATTGGTCGAGATTTTTTTTGCTTGTTTTGTCTATTTTCTTTTTTATATATTCATCTGTAGCCAAGGCTGTGTCTGTCTAAAGCGGATGGAAGGCTCATAACGGCTGCCATGATAAAAATAAAAGAAGAACATAAGGTCCTCGCCGCTACGGTCATCGTCGTTGTTT
>JAJYKN010000049.1 GCA_021788515.1 Nitrospirota bacterium
GTAGCCGTCAAGGGACACCATATTGAATTCCAGCAATTTTCTCATCTCAGGGTCTCCTCTGTATGCGAAAAAGTGAAAATTTCTTGAGATTTTTTCCGTCAACCTCCTGTTACGGCTTTCCGCAAGGTATCTTTCCGCACAGTTCGCTGCTGTTGAACAGGGATGAATGCCATCCTGATTTGAAGATAGCACGGGATGGAACATGCGTAAAAAAAAGGCCATGGCCTCAATTTTCGAGAATACCAAGGTGGTATGGGAAAGGGCGGAGAGGAGAGAAAATAAGGAGCTGCGGTTTCCTATGATGATAAGCCTGCCTCTTATCAGATTTGATCCCTGTCAAATGCCGTTTTTAGGATTATTATTTTAATTGCTTTATGACATCCTTTAACAGGTCCATTCCTTTGTTTATTTTCTCTTGCGGCAAAGGGACGTCCACTGTTGCAGTTATTTTCCTGTCGAACGAAAACGATCTTCCGTCGCCGGTTTTGTCGCCACCTGCAGGTTTATTGGAAAAGACGGCGTTGATCGTGAGCAAGATCGTTTTCTGATTGGATAGAATTCGTTCCGCCACAGACCCCAGAAAAGGCAGGAGGTCTGCATAGACAATGACTGCCGGGACCTTGATCTCAGTGTCGCTTTTCGGAGGCAGCTCCAGGTTCATATCATTTCCTTTCAGGAACTTCTTTCCCTCCACGAAAAGTTCATACGAGACCAGCATATTTTTCAATCCTATTTCATTCGGGTTATGCGCGGAAAAAATAAAGTTCACAATTGCCTTGTCCGGCGAAACCTGGACAAGTTCGGAGGATACGTAGGTGAAGGCGGGCTTCTCTAACTTGGCAGAGAAAAGTCTGGTCCACGCGCATCCTGACAGGATCAGAATGAGCGCTACAAGGACGGCACGATGCAACATGCGCGAATATTTTGTGGTATTCATAGGGTCGCAGTCTCCTTGTCACTCATGACGCAGCGCGGTGATCGGTTCCAGCCGCGCAGCCCTCCACGCGGGATAGAACCCGAAGAAGACCCCGACAAGGACGGCGAACAGTGGAGCAACGATGAGGGCTTCGGGAGGGATGGACATCGGCCATCCCAGCGTGTAACCGACGGTGTAGGAACCGGCCACGCCGAGCACAACCCCTAAAATACTTCCGAAGGCGCTCAAAATGACGGCCTCGCCCAGGAACTGGATCTGTATGGCCCGCGCCTTCGCTCCGACAGCCATGCGCAATCCGATCTCCCTCGTTCGTTCGGTCACCGACACCAGCATGACGTTCATGATCCCGATCCCGCCCACCAGCAGCGAAATGGAGGCGACGCTGACAAGAAAGAGGGAAAGCGTCCGGCTCGATGCGATCTGGGCCTTGATCATCTCTTCAGGCTTCCGGATATTGACATCATCCTCTTCTCCCGGCCGCAGGTGGTGCCGGTCCCGCATCAGCGACCGGATCCGGTCGCTGGCAGGCGCAACCGCCTCAAGGGATACGGCCGAACACATGATATCGTCGAGCCACGTAAAGCCCTTGCCGCGGAGCCTCTTCAGCACGGTCGTATAAGGCATAAGAATGTAGTCGTCCTGGTCCTGGCCCGTAGCAGACTGTCCTTTCGGCGCCAACACGCCGACTACCCGGTACAGCTGCTGATTGATCCGCACCGTTCGTCCAACCGCAACCTCATCTCCGAAAAGCTGTTCACGGACCGTCCGGCCGAGCATGACTACGTTGGCAACATGCTTCACGTCCTCGTGCGTGAATTGGTCTCCTTCAGCCACGTGCCAGCGCCTGATCTCGAGGAACTCGGGCGTTACGCCGCGGTAATGCGTGGTCCAGTTGTTTTTTCCGCATGCGATCAGCACATGCCCGTCCACATTAGGGGATACGCTCTTGATCATCGGAACTTCGCTCAGGATCGCCTCTGCGTCTTCCACGGTAAGCGTGTTCATCCCGAGGGTTCCGGACCGGACGCCGTTCACATTGCGGGAACCCGCCTCCACCCACACGAGGTTGTCCCCCAGGTTATGGAGCTGCTCCTGGGCGCGCTTCGAACCCGCTGTGCCGATGGCCACCACGCACACGACCGCGCCGATGCCGATGGTAATGCCGATCGCAGACAGCGCGCTCCGCAGCTTATTGCGGGAAAGGGCGCGAAGTGCTTCGCGGATGAGGAGGCTGAGCGGAATGCTGATGATGGATTTATTGATGCGTGGCATAAAAGCCTGCTTGTGTACGGTCGAAGATATACCAGCATACCATGCGCGGGCGGGTCCTGTCCATGACTTCCTCTTTCAAACACGGCTAAAAGTATTCCAACAAACAACAATCCGGCGCTTTTGAATCCGCGGTTTCGACGATTGTTCTCCGATCCTTCGTCATAATTGATATAATTGAACTAGGAAATCATAACGAAGGAAGTGATTGAACATGAGATCTGTCGATATCCTGGAATGGGTCACGGGGTGGGCATGGCCTATCCTGCTCGTTCTCGGGGGCCTGATGGCCTGGGGCATAGCGCGGGTCGAGAGTTGGAATGCGCGGTACCGGCTTGAGGAACCGTCATCCGGTATGATCCCGGGTAAAAAAGGCGCCTGTCGGTGCGACTAGCGAAGAGAAGACGCAGGTAGGCTGCTCGTTCTCAAGGGGCCGGTCCTGGGGGTTTTCGGTCCTGAATCCGGAGACTTGCAATCCCCCGGCCCTCGCGGCGGTAATACGCCGTAGTCAGCCCCTGCATTCGCGAACCAGCGCTTATAATCCTTGGGCGCAAGGCTCGTGAACGCGGGGTGCAGGCGGGAGGTCGTGTTATGAGTTGGGGCCTCCAGCTCCTGCCGGAGGGGGGAGTTCAGGAGGTACGATTTTTCTATCCTTTCGATCCCTGTATGATCCGTTCCACGTCAGCCCGCTCAAGCACCTCTTCCTTGATCAGCGCTTCCGCAAGCGCGTCAAGGGTCTGCCTTTTCCCTGATAATATTTCCGTTGCCCTTGCTTCAGCCTCGAGGATGATTTTCTGGATCTCCTGGTCCATGAGCCAGGCCATATCCTCGCTGTAGCGCTTCGGCAGGGACAGCTCCCTGCCCAGGAACGGATGCTCTTCGCCGCGCCCGAGATTTACCGGGCCGACCTTGTCGCTCATTCCCCACTGCGCCACCATCTTCTCTGCAAGCGATGTTGCGTCTTTCAAATCGTTTTGTGCGCCGCTGCTGATGTCGTTAAAAACGATCTTTTCCGCGACCCGCCCGGCAAGGTTAATGGCCAACCTGTTCATCAGATAGGTGCGGGGATAATAGTGCCGGTCTTCCCCGGGCAAAAGCTGCGTAACGCCCATCGCCATTCCGCGCGGGATGATGCTGACTTTGAAGATGGGATCGGCCCCGGGCAATTCCCAGGCGACAAGCGTATGGCCCGACTCATGATAGGCCGTTATCCGCTTCTCCAGATCGCTGACGGTCAACTCCTTCACTGCTCCCATCAGGATGCTGTCCTCGGCCTCTAAAAAGTCGCGCAAATCTACCATCTCTTTGTTCTTCCGCAAGGCGACCAAAGCCGCCTCGTTGGCGAGGTTTTCGAGGTCTGCGCCGGTCATGCCCGGAGTGCCCTTTGCCAGGGCATCGAAATCCACATCCGGCGCCAGCTTCTTGCCCCTCACGTGGATCTCCAGGATCGCCTTCCGCTCTTTCCAGCCCGGCCTGTCCACCACGATATGGCGGTCGAACCTTCCCGGCCGGAGAAGCGCGGGGTCCAGAACGTCGGGACGGTTGGTCGCGGCCATAACGATCACTTCTTCATGGGGATTAAATCCGTCCATTTCGCTCAAAAGCTGGTTCAGCGTCTGTTCCCGTTCATCGCTTCCTCCGCCGAGACCCGCGCCGCGCGTCCGTCCCACTGCGTCGATCTCATCGATGAAAATAATGCTCGGCTGGGCATCCTTGGCTTTCTTGAACATGTCCCTGACGCGCGAGGCGCCGACGCCAACGAACATTTCTATGAACTCGGAAGCGCTGATGCTGTAAAAAGGCACCGCTGCCTCTCCCGCTGTTGCGCGGGCAAAGAGGGTCTTGCCCGTTCCCGGAGGTCCGATCAAAAGCACTCCCTTCGGGACCTTTGCACCGATCTTCTCGAACCGGGAGGGGTCTTTCAGGAACTCGATGGTCTCTCTCAGTTCCATCTTCACATTGTCCATGCCGGCAACGTCTTGAAAGGTCTTGCTCGGTTTTTTCGCGTCAAAGAGTTTGGCCTTGCTTGCCCCGAAGGCAAAGAGGCCGCCCGCGCCGCCCTGGATCTGCTGGTTTCTTCTCATCATCAGGACCCAGAAACCGATGATCAGCGCCCAGGGCAGGATCCCGATCAAAAGCTGCCATAACGATCCCTGTTCAGGCGGCTCGATGGTGATGATCACCTTCTTGTCCTGCAGCCGGGACAGGAGCCCTTCACCCTGGAAAGAAGGCAGATTGGTCTTGAAGTATTTTACCTGCGTGGTTTTCTTTTCTCCCGGCACGGTGACGCTTGCCGCCGTGATCAACTCCCCGCTGAGCAGGTCCTTTTGTATGGAAACGGATTTGATATTGCCTGAGTTCAGTTGCTCCATGAACTGACTGTAGTTTATCGTAGACCGCGCGGGAGCCTTGGAGCTGAAAAAACCGCCCCATACGTAAATCAGGGCGGAAACAAGCAGGAATGTCCCGATGTATTTCCAATAGATGTCGGGAATGCCGCCCCGTCCGACTTTCTTGTCTTCAGCCATAAATCACCTGCTTTCCCTTTCCGGAGTCAGTGCAACGTTCTTTTCGATTGATGATTGTCTATTGACTATACACTACTACGCCGCGGTTGCCATGTAATTGTACGCGGGAAGGGTGGTGCGGCCACGGAAAAAAACCTCGCGGCAGTCACTCGTTATTCTTTCTTGACGACAGCGTCAATCGCCGACTGAACATCCGGGTCGATGCTGGTAAACTTGATGCCGTCAAGAAAGGAGTCCTGTTCGAGGCCCGGACGATTGATGCGGGTAATTTCCCCGTATCCGCTGACATGCGTTCCATCGGGTAAAAAAAACGAGAAGAAAATCCCGTCGCCTTTTGAAAGGGGCTCCTTTGCCTTGATGAGCATCCCGCTGGCGCTGATATTTTCCGTCCAAAACGGCAGCGGCCGGTTCTTGAATTTCCCCTGGATGGCGACGGCGAGCGCGGCCCGGTAGTTCATCCTCGGCGCCACATTCAGGAGGTGCTGCATTTTGATGAGGAGCAAGGCAGTATCGACAGGCGTGGTAAAGACCGCGTTGGCCCGGCATTGCTTGCAGCGTTCACGGTGGGCAAGCGTGTCATTGCAGATGATGATGGTGGAGACCCCTCGCAGCTTCTCATTGTTCCTGATGAGAGCGAAGATTTTTTCACTCTTGATGCCGGGAGTCTCCAACTGGGTAACAATTAAATCAACCCTTTCCTCCCGGTGGATCTTCAGCACCTCGGCGTTTGTAGACGCCGTCACAACCGTAATATCCGTGCGATTGAGGAAATTATTCTGCCCGGCAATGAGGTTTTTCACATCCTTTGTCAGCAGTACCTTTTTCATTGGAGGGCTCACGCTGTTTGGAAGCATTGCCGATACTTTCGAGTCCGCGTTGGTGTTGGAATCAGAAATATCCGCACTTTTACCCGGTTTCCGCTCGCCGTATGCCAGCTTTTAGTTTACCTCGTCATGCTTCATGATGTCAATTGGACCCTTGAGGGACCCCTTGAGTGTCACGTTTCCCGGATGCAACACTGTTTTCCGCGAAGCCCGCTACTTCACTTCTTCGATCTTCACCACATTCTCGTACCGGGAGAAGAACGGTATTCTCCATCCGTATTTTTTGATCCTGACCACCTTCCCCTTTAGCCGGATCGCTTCGTTCTGGACGGTGCCGGAATCGAATTTGAACCGGTACCAGACGTCCTCATTCACCAACGGCCGGTCCTCGGTGGCGATCATGAACCTTCCGTCCACCTTCGTCATCTGGGCGTCGGTCACTTTCGTCTGGATCGTGTCCGCAACAAAGTAACTGTACAAGAGCATAAGGATACACACCGCGATCGCGGCCAGGATCGCCCTGAACTTGAAGCTTCTGGAAAAATTTGCCATATCGGTTCCTCCGCGGTTTTCAGGGATGTCTTCATAATAATAGCACAATGCAGCGTCGGGAACGTAACGCTTTTCGCATATGCTATTATCAACGGGAAAGGGTACAAAAAGTGGTGCCGATGCATATTGAGTGTACCACGGCCGTTCTGCGCATCTCGTAGGGTGTTTCCAAAAAGGACCATTTCCCTGCTTTCTTTACCGCTGATTCCGCAATACTCCCAAAGTATTCAATAGTATTCGATCTTCTTCGGCCGTGTCCGATCGGGTGTATAATATATATAAAGGTGATGCTATGGCGACTGTTCTCAAGCTGATCTTGGCCTGTTTTATTTGCATCGGAGTGGTCGTGGCCATTGTGTACGCGGTCAAGTGGCTGCGGTAAGGTGCTGTCTGCTTTTCGAAAGGGAGGTGGATATTTATGAAGAGAAACATGGGAATGATTGATCGGTTGCTCAGGGCGGTTCTTGCTGTTATTGTGGTTGTTCTGTATTTCGCCGGTCAGGTTACCGGAACAGCGGCCATAATTCTTGGTGTTATCGCCGTGATCTTCCTGGCGACCAGCAGCGTAGGCTTCTGCCCCGCATACGCGTTGCTCGGCATTTCGACACTGAAAGGAGAGGGGCATGAGAAAGGACATCATGGCGGGGAGGCGCATAAGGGCGCGCACTAGGAAGCCATGAAAGAAGGACCAGCTAAAGCCCACTTCCAATGAAGCGGGCTTTTGTTTTGAAGAAAGGAATCCCTCCAGGACCCACAAAAGGCCGGAGATGATTTTTCTCCGGCCCATGATCTTTTGGAACGTTGCGTCTGCTTCAACCATTCCGCATCCGTTCTGTAATTATAAACTTGCCGCGGCCGCCGAAATATAGTACGCTTGCCCAAGCTTGGCATCCGCTGCATACCCGGCATTCCCGAGAGGAGGCATTTCATGCAAAAGCAGTCTTACGTCGCCCCATTCGTCTTCGGATTAATCCTGGGCATCCTGTGCACGATCTTTCTGCCCAAATATGTACGGCCCTACCTCCCCGAGTCAATCATGGGAAAAGCGATTGTCGTCAAGGGAACCGTCATTGCGAAACAGAAAAAAGCGAACACGCTGCTTCTGACCGTGAATACGTCCCAAGGCGCGCTCCTTGCCACCTTCGACAAGAAGGTTGACGAGACCAATCTCCTGATCAACGAACAAGACACGATTGAATTTACCCTGCCGAAGTACCTGCCATTCATCGAAGACCCGAAAATCATCCGGGTTGTAAAAGAACAGCAGGCTGCTCCCGAGCTTGCCGGGTCGTCCGCCGAACCTGCCGGGAAAAGCACGAAGGAAATGAAGCAGCAACAGGATAAACCGCTTGCCCCTGTCCCGGCTTCCAGGAACGTTACGACCGTGAAACCGGACCGGGGAAGGCCGCTTCGCCGGTGAGGAAAAAGACTGCCGCACAATGAACAGGCGCCTGTGCCTGCCGGGCATCCCGGCAATCGGTTGCCCGTTTTTTCAGCAAAAGGGGAGCTATGAACATGGTTAAACCAGTCGTACTTTTTGTTCTTGCAGTTTCATCCACAGCGATCGCATCAACGGTCCATGCCTACGATCAGGATATGCAGGATATGCCGGCCAACTCGAGTTATGTCGTGG
>JAJYKN010000050.1 GCA_021788515.1 Nitrospirota bacterium
GCAACCGGTGATGACGTTGAGCGGCGTCGTGAGCTCCTTCTTCAGGGTTGAAACGAACTCGGCCTTGGCCCGTCTTCCTGCCTCCACGGTTTCCCTGGCCTGCTCCAGCTCGGCGGTCAGTTCCCGGACTTGCTCTTCGAGACGTTCCCGGACGCGCCGGATCCCGGCTGCTGATTCCTGTTTTTCAACGGCATGCCGCATGTGCAGAAAGAGCTGATCGGGCTCATAGGGCTTCAGAATGTAGGCGTAGGCCCATTGTTCCGTCGCTTTAATGGCAAGGTTGAGCGTCGGGTACGCGGTAAGGAGAATGACCTCCGAAAAAGGGAAAACACTCCGGAGCCTGTCCAGGGCCCCGGGCTCCGAGAGGTCCGGATGGCCGAGGTCGACCAGCACAACGTCGAACGGACCTTCCTCTGCCTCCCGGGCAAGTCTCTCGTCGTGCCACCCCCGTACGGCGCGCGTTTCGTAGCCCCGCGTCTTCAAGATCCCGGCGAGGGCGTCTCCCATGCAGGCATCATCGTTGAAAACGAGTATTCTGGGTTTGTGCATCGTCTCCTCATCATGAGCGCGCCCCCATCGATACGCGGGCGCGGCAGGCATTCCTTTCCGGAACGTGACCTCATTCTACCAAGAGGAGGATTTGCTGTCTATCCGTAGATTTACGGATGGGGGCAAAATACACGAAAAGAGGGATTTTCGTCCGGCGACGGACTGGGATGGCGAAAAAGCGCGCTATGGAGGAACGACGACGCTAGCGGAGAAGGCCGAGCCGACCGGCACAGCGGAACAGATCAGCCTTGTTGCGCGCGTTCAGCTTTTCCATGAGATGTTCGCGGTGGGTTTCCACGGTGCGGCGGCTGATCTCCAAACGGTCGGCGATTTGCGTGCCGCTGAGCCCCTGGACCGTCATCGTAAAAATCTCACGCTCGCGTTCCGTGAGGGCCTTATAGCGCTCGTCGTCCGGATCCGGCATGGACGTTTTTCCCGAAGTGCGCTTCGCGCCGGGATCGCCGGTCCGCTGCGCGCTCGTTTCGGCCGCCCGTTTCAAAGTCGCCCTGAGCTGGCTTAGCTTCGGCGGCTTGACGGTAAAATCGTACGCTCCGGTTTTCATGGCCTCTACCGCCGTGGGGATATCCCCGTACGCGGTCATGATGACGATCGGGACGCTGTTGTCGAGGTCTTTCAGTTTACGCATGGTTTCGATGCCGTCCAGAGAGGGCATCCTGAGATCGAGCAGCACGACATCGGGTTTGTCATCCTTGAAATATTCAAGGGCTTTATATCCATCGCCTGCTTCCTGGATGATGAAGCCGTCCTCCGCAGAGAGCCCCGCTTTGAGGCCGTCTCTCGTCAGGGCGTCATCGTCGACGATCAGGAGCTTGATCGGTTCTTCCCTGCTGCTCATAGTTCAACTCCCCTTTTCGACAGTTCGAGAAATTGATATCAGCTGTCCAGCACTTCCCGGACTTTTTGCAACAGTTGCCTCGGCGAAACAGGCTTAATCAGAAAATGCAGGTCAGCGTCATCATGCCCGCCCAGATCATACCTGTCCGCGGGATATCCGGTGATGAAGATTGCTTTCAGATCAGGCCGGGATTTCTTTGCCTCGACATAGACCTGCATCCCGTTTTTCAGCGGCATGACCATGTCGAGGAGCAGGAGATTTACGGCGTCCCCCTGTTCGTAAAACTTCCTTAAGGCCTCCTCGCCATCGGCCGCCTTGACGATACGGTAGCCGAAATCGCCCAGGACGGAACCGACGAACTCCCGCTCCTCTTCGCCGTCCTCGGCAATCAAAATGGCCTCCCCGCCTTTGGCGCGGGGGGGCTTGTCGTCCGACGCGACAAGGGGCGTCGCAACGTCCTGCAGGGGGAGATAGACCGTGAAGGTCGTTCCCTGCAGCGGCTCGGAGGCCACGTCGATATGCCCGTTGTGCTGCTTCACGATCCCGTAGACGAGCGACAGGCCGAGGCCGGTCCCTTTGCCCTGCTCCTTGGTCGTGAAAAAAGGCTCGAATATTTTCTGCTGCGTTGCCGCATCCATGCCCACGCCCGTGTCCGCCACGGAGAGCGCGGCATATTCACCGGGCTTGCACGGGCAGGGGACGCCGGCGCCTTCCTCGGTAAAATGGACCTTGTCCGTTTTTATGACGATGCGGCCCCCGTCGGGCATGGCGTCCCGTGCATTCGAGACAAAATTCATCAACATCAGTTCTATCTGTCCCCGGTCCGCATTGATGATCATCGGATCGTCCCGCAAACGCGTTGCCAGTTCGATGTCGTCGCTGATCAGCCTGGCCAGGATGTCCGTATGGCCCCTGACGATTTCGTTGAGATCGACGGGCCTCGGGTTCAGCATCTGTTTCCTGCTGAAAATGAGGAGGCTTCTGATGAGGCCCGCGGCCTTTTCCCCGGCAACGATGATGTTTTCGGCATAAACGCCCAGCGGGTCCTCTGTTTTCGCAAGCTTTATCTGCAGGTGATAGGCATAGCTGACGATGGCGGTAAGGATGTTGTTGAAGTCGTGGGCCACGCCGCCGGTAAGCCTGCCGACGGCCTCCATTTTCTGGGCATGGCGCAGCTGTTCTTCCAGGCTTCGTTCCGTGGTCACGTCCCGGAGCATCCCGCGGTAGGCCGTGATGACGCCTGCCTTGTCGCGCACGGCCGTTGCCGAAATGACGACGCTGCGCGGCTCCCCGTTCTTGGTGTTCAATTGCACCTCAAAGTTCTTGACGGACCCGCTGCGTTCCATGATGCGCTTGAAAACCTCCCGGTCTTCAGGATGCGCATAGAGGTCCTGCTGGATATTCAGGGCCAGCAGCTCCTCCTTGTCCGCGCATCCGAAAAATTCGACTCCCGCGCGGTTCATATCGATGATCTCCCCCCGGGGTGTGGAAATGAAAACCGGGTTGATGGCTTCCTCGAACAACTCGCGGTATTTCTTTTCCGATTCACGGAGCGCATGTTCCGCGCCTGCGCGTTCCTCCACCATGGCATTGAACGCCGTTGACAGTTTGCCGATTTCATCCATGGTGGTGACGGGAATGGGCGCGATATCGCCGCCCCTGCCGAGCGCTTTTACGCTCGTCGTGAGCGTTGCGAGGGGCCGCGTAATTTTCCTTACGCTCAGGTACACAACAACGACGCTCGCGCTGATGAACATCAGGGCCATGAACGCATTTCGCGCCAGGATGCCCAGGACCTCCTGGTTCAGCAATTTTTTGTCCAGCACGATGCTGACATACCCGATCGTCTTCGTCGGCGCGGCAGCGTCCTTTTCGCCGAAATAAAGCGTTTCCGCCTCGTTCGGGTTCAGCGTGAGAAGG
This sequence comes from Nitrospirota bacterium, assembly GCA_021788515.1. Classification (GTDB taxonomy): domain Bacteria; phylum Nitrospirota; class UBA9217; order UBA9217; family UBA9217; genus JAJYKN01. Next base: position 3,326 of record JAJYKN010000050.1, read on the forward strand.
ACCGGCTTGGTGAATTCCAGCGTGCTCTCCGTTTCACGCACGGGCGGCGCGTCCGGCCCGCTGTCGAGCGAAGCTGCTTTTCCGGCCGGCCCTTTGTCCACAACGTACAACGGTTTGAAATCGGCGTTATATATCCCGACGAAGACGACGTCCGGCTCGCTCACCATGCCCGCGGCCGCGTCTTTCAGCGCGTCCCTGCTTTCCGCGTAGACCCCGATCCGGGAACTGAAGGAAAGCATTCCCGCGAGGATTTCTCCCTTGCCCATCAGTTCCTGCCGCGCCTTGGCCCGCTCGTGCAGTATGGAGAAAACCGTGATTGCCGTGAGCACGACGACGATGATGATGATAAAAGCGCTGAGGAGCTTGAATCCCAGGCTAGTGCGAGAGAAAGAGCTCATTTGGTACTCCCGGTTTCGTCGGTCTTATTGATGCCATTGCCGATCCTTACGCCGATTTTTGCCGCAACTTTCCTGTTCACGCTCAGGTGAGGGTTTTCCGCATAGGCCCGCAGAGGGCCTTTCCTGCCCTGCGATAAAAGCCGGGCGATGTTGCCCGCCTGGACGCCCAGATCATAGGGGTTGATGCTGAGCGCGGCCACGGCTCCCCGGTCGACGAGCTGTTTCGAAAAAGCGAACACGGGCACGTTGTTCTGAAAAGAAAACAGCATCAGGTACTCAACTGATTCGGAATTGATGAGGGTGGGATCGGGCAACATCCACAAAACATCGATCTTGCCCCGGAGCTGCGCCAAAAGCGCGGGCGCTTCCTGGGGATCACGAATGGTCTTCACCACCAGCGTAATCCCCCTGGCCCGGGCAGCGGCTTCGGCTTCCCGGACAAAGGGGCCGGTCTGTTCCGGATCGGACAGCACGCCGATCCTCCTGACGCCGGGAAAGAGTTTCGTCATGGCGCTGAGGTAGGTTTCGGGGGAAATGTCCATGCTGACGCCGGACACGTTGCTTCCCAGCGCATCGGCCGTCTCCGACGGCATCACCATGGTGTAAATGACCGGGAAGTTTTTAATGGCTTCGGCTTTTCTGAAGGCCTCCGTGCCCACGACGAAAAAAGCGTCAGGATGAGCTTTGACGGCCTTTTCCAGCCCGTCGTCTTCGTGGGACAGATCGATTTCGTTCGTGCTGCAGCCGCAAGCGCTGGTGAAGCCCTGGATAGCGTCCTGGTACGCTTTTATATCGGTGTCTTTTACGATGGTTACTTCGAAGGCGTGAAGGGGGAGAGGAGACGCGAAAAGGCACAAGGATAGCGCGGCCGTGACGAGCGCGGCTTTCCGTTTATTGCCGTTCTTGAAGAGGGACATAGTGTTCATTGATGAACAGACATAATCAGGTAACGAGCGAGAGAACCGCACAATTTGTCATTCTGAGCAAAGCGAAGAATCTCGGTTTTCCAAACGATTACGAAGGACGAGATTGCTTCGCTTCGCTCGCAAAGACGGCTTTTAGGACTTTTCACGAATGCATCAATCTTCTTCGGCATATGTTACATCCTGTTGCACGAACGATTCAAGCGTTTTATCGTAAAACCGCTTTTTGCAGTCCACGCCCTTCATGTTGCCTTCGCGAAGGAGCTTCATGTACCTGCACCCGCCGAAACAGAGCGGAAGGTAGGCGCAGGCAAGGCACTCGTCGTTCTTCCAGTTATCAAGGCAGTGGGTCGCACGATGGTCGCGGATGCCTGTTTTCACGGAACCCACGCAGAAATTTTTTCTCCCCACAAGCCCCGGACATTTGTACAGCGCCCCGTCGTAATTCACGACAAGGTTGTCCGGGCGCTCCACGGCGCAGACGACAGGCTCGATCATCTGCGTGCGAAAGCCGCGCTTCACTATTTCCTCCCGGAGAAAGATAGCCGCTTCCACAAGCCACGGCTCGTTTATCGACATGCAGCCGTCGTGAAAATCAGGCGGAGCAAATTCATTGCTTTCCTGAAAAACCGGGTCGAATTTGATGGAGCAAATTTTATCAGGGGTCAGGCCGCTTTCGATCAGGTAATCGAGCAGCCAAGGAAATTCGCAATAGCGGTCTTGAGTATAGTTGCCGCCGATGTACACATCGATCAATGAGCACACGTTCTTGATGTTTCTGACGATGGTATCGAATGAGCCTTTGCCGGTCTTGAAGGGACGGAACGTGTCGTGCACCTCTTTGGGCCCGTCGAGAGTGACGCTTGCGGCCCGGAGTCCGAAAGGCTTTAATTTTTTAACCACCTGAGGCGTAAGAAGCGTGCCGTTCGTGATAAACGAGAAGCTGAACTCTATTCCCCGCTTTTTGACGATCGCGCGCATGCTCTTCGAAATGCGAATGATCCTATCAATGCTCAAGAGCGGCTCGCCGCCGTAAAAAACAAGATTGACCGCATCCTTGTTGTCAAGGATGCCGGATTTCATAAAGTCAGCAAAATCGTGTGCCGTGTCCGCGGACAGGGCATGCTTGCCTTTTCTTTTCCCCTCGTAACAATACTTGCACCCGAGGTTGCAGTCGAGGTTCAGAACCACGACGGCGGTGAATACATTGTTCTCCGCGTTCGCGTCATCGATGTACCTGAGCAGCTCCCGCCTCTCCGCCTCGTGACTCTGTACGAGGAAGCCGAGGTCCGTGAGGGTTTTCTTTTCCGACCTCGATAGATTGTCTTTTTCGATGTCCTGCAAAACTTCCGAAGCTACGTCTGCGACAGCCGTTGTCAGGGTTGAGAACAGCATGACCTGTTTCGGATCTTCGGGTTTACGATATATTTTACAATAGCGGGAAAGCGGCATGGATATCTCAATGGTTAGAAAACATGAGGGAGAGCGTTCGCTCTCCCTCGTTCGGATGTGTGGCTTATTAGATCCGCATGAGCGCTCCGGCGCAACATGTCGTTGACGTAAGAGCAGTTTTCTTTTTTGTTGCTTTCTTTTTTGCAGTTTTCTTTTTCGCAGCTTTCTTTTTTGTTGCCTTCTTTTTCATAGCTTTCTTCTTGACCGCGATACGTTTTGCCATTGTCCTCACCCCCCCCCTTATTAAAGTAAAGCGAGATCGTCGGGATAAACCCCGACGTTACAGGATAAGTGTGCTCGCTTCGCTCTGCACCCCGCATTTGCGGCGTAGCGCTCATAATTGGCTCGCAAAGACGGCAAAAAATATTACCACCGGTCAGAACGCATACCGCAAACCCGCTTCAAGCCATTGTTTCGGGTTCTGATATATATAAACTAAATACTGATCGTTGTTAAAGATATTATGAACATTTAAGAATGCTTCCAAAGAAGTGTCCTTGTGTTGATAGATGTTCTTGATCATGTTGAGATCGAAAACATAGGAGCTGTATTTTCCTTGATGCGATGGCTCCGCATTCCAGTTGATATAACGGCCTTTGAGCAAGGCTTTGAATGAGTTTTCGTCATTGTAGCGAAGGCCGATGTCATACACTCGGGTTGGAATATCCTGTAATTTCTGGCCCGTGTCGAGGTCCTTTGCATCGATAAATTCCGCACCTGCGGTCAGGGCTGTGTGGTAGACAGGGATGGTCTTCATCTCTACCTCGAACCCCTCAATTCTTTGCCTTCCACTATTTACATACGTGCGGATGTTCGTTACTGGATCTGTATCATAAGCGAAAGCATCCTTTATTTCGTTCTTGAATGCGGACACCTTCATCCAAAAGTATTTTATGGCTGCGGTTTCGACTCCGGCCTGATACGACGTGACCTTTTCCATTTTCAAGTCAGGATTTGCCATGTAATTCGCATTATCTCCATAGGTGAAGAAGAGCGTTGGCATACTGAATCCATTTGCGGCATAGGCCCGCAATATCGTACTGTTGGCAACGCTATACGTAATCCCGAGGCTCGGGCTTGTAATGTCTCCATTCGAACTCGTGGAGTCATACCTGATTCCGGGGGTGATCGAGAGTTTGTTCAGTGAAATAGTATCATTTGCATACAAAGCCGATTTTATTAATCCTTGTTCCCCTCCCGCGATAGCAGCTGATTTCAGCGATTTGTTATCATAATCCGCGCCGAAAACCACTGTGTTGAAAGCACTTTTCCAAGTGAGTTTCGCACCCGATCCGTATCCTTTGTCGGTATACTTATCAGTTGCCAACATCGCGCCCGTAACTTTCGAGGTAAACGCCTGTTGCATGGTCCGGATCGATACGTTCAGCTCCAAATCCTTGCTTAGCATGGAATTTATCGCAAGGGTGGAGTGTGTCCTTTCTTCGATATCGTCAAAGGTCAGGTCAGACACCGTGTCCACGCCCTGACCTACGGAATTTCTCCCGTACCCGAGGGTGAACAGAATATCGGTATTGTCGGTAAGCCCATAGGTCAGCTTCGCATAGGCGTTAT
>JAJYKN010000051.1 GCA_021788515.1 Nitrospirota bacterium
AGAGTCACCTGGACCTTGTCCACGATGTTATTGAACTTATGCTTCAACTGGGTCGCCAGGATGTCGCCGAAATGGCGCAGCTGGTATCCTTCGCCGAGTGCCGCTTTGCTGACGCGGAACCAGTTCTGGTCGCGCTGGCCCATGTGCCAGATGCCCTGCGCTTCGTTGATGAAGTGGTGGACCTTGCGCTCGAGCACAGGTTCGAAGTCCTTCTGCATCTTGCGGCCCGCAACCTCGACGTACACGCCGAGGGGCATCTGGCCGCCCTTCTGGTAGCGCGCCTCGGCATCGGTGCCGATGATCGTCACCTTGCCGTCCTCTACTGCGGTCAGGTCTACGGTATGAAGCCACTCGAAAGCCGGCGTGCGCTGGCCCCCGAACTCGATGTGCATGTCTTCCTTGCGGATGCGCTCGCCTTCGAAGGCCGGGCCGTAGGCCACCGGGATGGGCGGCTTGGACACCGTGATCTTGAGGCCGCGTACCTCGATGCATTTCTGCACGAGGTTCTTGGGGTCGAGCTCCTTGGCCACCTCTTCATAGATTGTAACGCCCGTCGGGTGAATGGTCGGAATGTCCGTGTTCGCAATGGCCGGGAAACCCATGTTGATTGCACCCGCGCCGGTGGTCCAGATACGGTCGTTTAACGGCCCCAGGACCATGGCAAAGGCGAACACCTTGTCCTTCGAATATTTGAGGATCTTCTTGAAGTCGCCGCCCTTCATGCCGCCGAAGGTGATGCCCGCGCGTGCCGCCCAGTTCAGGGCGTAGATGGCATGCTCCACTTCGGGTCCGAGCGGGACGAGGCGCGTGTCCCAGCCGAGCTGCACGCCCTTCCGGAGGAGCTGCTTGGTCATGCTGTTGCCGTCCACGTTGCCGCACATGAGCGTGAGGATATTCTTCTGCTGGAGATCCCGGGCGATCTCGAAGGCCTGATCGTCGCTGTCAGCCGCGCCGATGATGCAAACGTAGCCGGGCATGGAGCCGTCCACCAGCTGCACGCCGAGGTTCCGGAGGATGGTGTCGGAGATGAACCCGTTATACGTGAGGCCGATCGAGTCGTCCTTCACCGGTTCCTGGCCGTAGATGTACCGGACCGCCATGATCATTTCCTGGGCAAAGAGCGCGGCCATGCCGGCGTCCAGGGCCTCGCCCAGATAGGGTTTGTAGAGCTTGTCTTCCGGAGCCTCGGTGAGCAGCGGTTTCACGTGCTGCTCAAGCCCGGTCTTCATGTCTCCGAGAGTCCGGACCTCGTAGCCCGTCATGGCAAAGAGCTGGGGCAGGAAATACCCGGTGTACGGAAACTCAAACTTGAAATCCGCGCCCTTTTCGGAAATGGCCTTCTCGACGAGCGCCTCGGCCTGCTTGACATAGTAATGGGAGCCCAGAATGGCCCCGGTGGCAATCAATTTCGACATACTTATACTCCTTTAACACAGTGTTCACCGCGGAGATCGCGGAGATCGCTGAGGAAGTCATGAGTCGCATTTGATGTTGCTCTGCGTACTCTGCGCCCCTGCGGTAAAATAGCCTTTATGCCCTTGCTTTCAGGAACGTCGGGAGCTGGTTCGCTTCACGCGGCCCCACGGTGATCTTCCAGCCCGGCAGCTTCTCCTCCAGGGCGCCGGAAAGAACGGCGACATAGCCGGGGATGATAAGCTCTTTGTGGCTGACGTTCTTGTCCGCGCCGCTTTCGGTGATGAACTGCGCGATCTTGCTTGCCGTGAACTTGCCCGCGGCCCACGCCGTCAGCACCGACAATCCTTCGTTGTCCATGACCGCAAGCCACGACGGCACCTTGCTGTTCTCGACCTCGCCCCGGACGATAAAGTAGGAGAGCGAGAAGTTCGTGGTAATGAGGAGCGGCGAATTGTCCTTAGCATCGCCGACCTTGTAAACGTTCTGCGCAACCTGCATCGGCACCTGCGGATCGGTGTAGATGTTCTGCCGGAGCGAAAGGAGCGCGAGCATCTTCCACTTTTCGACATTGTTTAAGATGATGATGGAGGCATACTTCATCGTGCCGATGGCTGCCGTAACGGCCTCGGAAACGCTGTTGTCGCGGGTCGCGAAGGTGATGATCGGATAGCCGAGGGGTTTGAAGTTCTTTTTGATGGCTGCGCGGCGCATGATGGTAAAGTGCTCGATCATGTCCTTTGCCTTGCGCGCGCCGGAATCGAGGACCAGGTCCTCCACGCCGAGGGCCTTTACCTTCTCGGAAAGCGCCGTGAGAGCATCGAGACCGTCTGCAAAGACGGCCAGGGAGGCCTTCTTCTCTTTTGCGATCTTCGCCATGGCTTCGGCGTTCTCGGCGGTCGCGGCATAAATGAGCGGCCTTTTGTCCGCGCAGAGCGCGATGCCCGCCTCGATCGTCGCTGGGTTCTTGCTCACCAGGATGAGCGGCACGCCCGGCACGCCGTCCACCACCTGTTTTACGACAGCAGCGAACTTGGCGGCATCGCCGCCCTCATCGGTTACGGCGATGGCGTCGACGCGGAGCTTCTGTCCCACGCGGTCGATCTCGGAGGTCTTGACCGCTTCGATCTTTTTGGCCGCAACGTCGCCGGCCTCGGAGGCTTTGATCGCGACAGCGAAGACGTTCGGATTGAAGAATTTCTTTTCATGGCGGAACATACAGATCTCGCCGCCAACCTTCACGGCCTTGTCTCCGACACCGAGGGTGATGTCGCGGATCGGCGGGGCGGCGGACTCGCCCAGGATCTTCTTCGCGTCGTCTGACGCATCGGGACAGGCATCGAGGCTCGCCTGTTTTGCTGCAAGCTTCATTGCAAAGGCAAGGCAGGTCGGATGACCGCACTTCTTGCAATTGGTCTTCGGCAGATGCTTGAATATTTCAACTCCTGAGAGTGCCATTTTTTACTCCTTTGGATTCCAAAATGTATGAATCGAGAATCGGTGAAAAGAGCGCATCGGGTATTTTGTTCTCGCCGCTTCCCCGGTTCTTCGTTTCGTCGTTAAAGATTTTTTGCTATCCCATCAGTTCGGAGATGACTTCCTTTGCCTTTGCCGCAGCGCCGGGATGCCGCATGATCAGCATATCCGCGCCGGCCGTTATCATGGCAGAAGCGGTCACCGACTCCCATGCCAGGGCACGATCTTCGAGGCCGCCCCATTCCGGCATTTCGGCGTCAGACGCCATGGTTTCCTTGACCTTCCAGACGTTCGCGCCGATGTCGCAGACGATCGGGGTCTGCATCATGGGGTCGTTCTGCAGGAGCGCCGCCAGGCGGATGCGCTCCATCACGCTATAGGTATATTCAAGTCCGTACCCCAGGGCCGACGACATGGGGTCCATGATGATCCGCTCTTTGTCGAAGCCCATCTGGGTCAGGAGGATGTTTAATTGCTTGGCCAGGTTCACGTCGAGCTGGCTCATGGCGATCAGTTTGTGGTCATTCGCCATGGCAGCGGCTGCCACGGTTTTGTAGTTTTCTTCAACGGCTTTGCCGATGGCGCAGTTCTTGCCGCGCGTTGCCGCTGCCGCGGCCTGGAGTACCTGCGTGTCCTTTTCCGCGTGTCCGCTTCCCAGGATCATGAGCGGGATATCGATCGCGGCCGCGACTTCAGCCGCTATTTTGGCAGCCTCTTCGGGGCTCTTGTTTTTCTGGTCCGGATGGGTGCCCATGAGCCTCAAGGCCACCATGTCAGCGCCGCTCTGCTGGCAGAATTTGGCCCACTGAACGGGATTGGATCCAGCGCTGCCGATGGCTTTCTTCAAGGTTTCCGGCCAGTCGTCGGGTGCGATGTCCATCACTTCAAGGGCGACTGCCGGTCTATTTGGAAACGTGCCCTCAAACCCCAGAAAGGGAAGGGCCGATGCGCCGCCGATGGTCACGGCCTTCGCGCCGCTGCCGAGCTGTACGTTATAAATTTTGCCGCTGTAAGTTTCTTTCGGTATTACGAGTGCCATCAAAGCCTCCTCGAAAAAATAGTGCCAAATATATTAACAGAATTGCCCTATTGGAACAAGAGCTAATTTGGAACGGGGAACAACCGTGTTGTCGGTCTATCCGTCGATCCTCCGTGCTTACTTCCTTAGACTTACATATCTAGATACGAATGGGCGTACATTTTTTTGCCCATGATGACCTCGACGGTCTTGACCGTGTCCATCATGTCCTTATCGAGCGGATCGATGATCGCCGCCGACAACCCCTCGTAGATGAGCATCGTAAGAAAGTTCCTGTTGATGATCGGCCGAACGTGCTTCGGCGCCCCGTTCGAGATATTTGAAAGCCCGACCACGGTCTGCATCGGCGGATCGTTCAGTTGCTGGAACATCTTGACCGCCCTGATCGCCTGAAGCCCCTGGTCCTGCATGGTGCAGAGCTGGAGGATGAGCGGGTCGAGGAAGAGATTCTCCATGGGCACGCCGTTTTCCATGGCGCGGGCCATGATCTCCGCCGCGATGCCGCAGCGGTCCTCGGCATCGGCGGGAATGCTGCCCTTGCCCAGAGTCAGCGCGATGATCTTCGCGTTGTACTTGCCGGCCAGCTCCATCATGGGAAAACGCTCAGGCTCGTTGGACGTGGAGTTGATGATCGGCACACCCCATGCGTTGTTGTGCGCCTTAAGCCCTGCTTCCATGGCCTTGATGTTCGTCGTGTCGAGGCAGAGCGGCTTTTCCACTACTTCCTGCAGGACTTTGACCGCCCAGTCCATAAGCTCGGGACCGTTCTCCTCGGCCGGGCCGATGGAAATGTCGATAAAGTGCGCGCCTGCCTTGTCCTGCGCCACGGCGAGTTCCTGCAGCGGCTTGGGGTCCTTTTTCCCGAGGGCCTCGCGCACCTTTTTTGCGATAACGCTGATCTTCTCTCCGATAACTATCATGTTAAGAAACATCTCCTTTCGAACTGGATCAAAAACTCTTTCATTGAAGTTCAAATGTCAAAATCCAAACTTCAAATCAAGTCCAAATAACCAAAAAAAGCTTTGCATTTCTTCTTTTGTCTCTTAATTTGAACTTTGACCTTTGAACTTGGGTATTATCGTCATTCACCTGCCACAAGCTTTAACAGCTCATTCGCAGTCTCCGCGGATATGCTGCCTTTTTCTCTCGCCACGGCGATTGTCTGCCTGGCTAATTCTTTATAAAGACCGACCAGTTCAGGAGTCCTCTTGTGCATGGCTTCGAGGTGATCCTGCACGGTCTGCGTATCGCCGCGCATGATCGGCCCCGTGAGCGCATCCGGTATCCCAAGGGTCTCGATATTATGAAGCGTCCCCTTGATGAGGGGAAGCACGGCCTTGAGCGCCTCCTGCTTGTCCGCGCCCAACGCCTCGTAGAACTTCAGCCCGTAATCCACAAGAGCAACGAAATAATTCGAAACCGCCACTGCGCCTGCATGGTACAGCGCCGCAGAATCTTTCCCGGGCTTCCACTTCGGCATCACGAGTTCGACGCCGTTGAGAGCTTTTACGACATCCTTGGCCGTTTGAAGCGCTTCGGGATCCGCTTCGATTCTAAAGTACGAGCCGGGCAACGTCTTTATCCCCTGCTCTCTGCTCGCCAGCGACTGGAGGGGGTGAAGCACTGCCCGATATCCCCCGGCGGTTTGGGCTGCATCGAGAAGGTCGAGCGAATGAGCGCCCGACATATGTATCACCACGGTCCCGGGCTTGAAGGCCCCTGCTGCCGCGATCTTTTCGCAGACCTCTTTAATGGTCCTGTCGGGAGTGGTTATGAAAACAAGTTCTGCTTGGCTAGCTGCCCGAGCAGCGTCCGTTGTCGCCTCGCAGCTGCCGATGAACTCAGCGGCTTTTCCGGCGGACTCTTCAGTGCGCGACGCAATCGCGTCAACGGCATATCCCGCTCGCCTGAGCAGGAAGCCCACGGCACTGCCGACGCGGCCTGCGCCGATGATGGCGACGGTTTTCGTGGTCATCGATTAGGGGATCAATTTATCCAGCACGGCATAGAAGCTCGTGAGCGCTTTCGAATCGACTGGAAGCTGGATCAGCGGTTTGCCGTTCAGATCGTATTCAAAGATCAGATCGTCTGCGGGTACAAACCCCGCAAACTCCACGTTCTGCTGCTCGATTGCCCGCAGCAGCGATTTATCCCCGGCCGTGCCGTCCTGCACCCGGTTCACGATGAATGCGACGCGTTTGACGTTCAGCTTCAGTTCTTTTACGAGCTCGCCGATCCGGCCGGCAGTCATCACACCGCGCACCGAAGAATCGCTTATGATTAGGAGAAGGTCCGTGTTCTGCGTAGTGCGCCGGGACAGGTGCTCAAGTCCGGCCTCATTGTCCATGACCGTGTAGGGATAGGTGTCGGCCAGCTTGTCCATGTACTTGCGGATGATGTTGTTTGCAGCGCAGTAACAGCCCGCGCCCTCGGGCCTGCCCATTACCAAAAGGTCGAACCCGTTCTCTTCGATCAGCGCCTGCTGGATCTGGTAATCGAAGAGCTGCTCCATGCTCATGCCGCCCGGACGCGGGGCGGTGGACTTGACGGCTTCGAGGGAAGTCTCCCGCAGCCTGCCGACGGTGGCGTGGACCTTCACGCCGAGCACGTCGTGCAGGTTTGCATTGGCGTCCGCATCGACAGCCAATACTGCTCCGTGCTTCTTCTCTGTCAAATATCGAATGGTAAGGCCGCAGAGGCTGGTCTTGCCCGTGCCGCCTTTGCCTGCAACTGCTATGGTAAAACCCATGGTACCTCAACTACAGGGTCAAGGGTCAAGTAGCAGGGGGTCACGGAAAATCGGCGCGAACCGAGTGTACCCTTGCTACTTGCTACTTGCCCCTACGCTTTTATCACTCCAAACTTCTTCCTGACTTCTTCGATCTTGCCGCAGGTCATCTTGCCCTCGGGGCAGGGGTTATAGAGACAGCCGGGGCCGGATTTGGCAAAGATCGTTGGTGCGACCCTCTTTACATGCGCAAGCATGCGGTCGGCCATTTCCCGGATCTCCCACTGCGCCCGATTGCAGCATCGCACGCGAAAGAAGTGCAGAAGCTCCCTCGCGTTCATGGTGACGACTATTTTTGTCTCCGCCGCGTTCGGCAGCAGGTAGCGGGCATCCTGCTGGCCCGCCTCGCCTTTATATCCCAGTTCGTCGAGCCGCTTCAAGACCTTGGTATAATTCTCCTGCGCCTCGGCCATGCATTTCTCGAACTCTTTCACCAGCGCCGGGTCCTGCTTGATGCTCGGCGGGATCACGTAGTCGAACTGCTCTTCCTTAACGTACCGTTGACTTTGCTGTGAGTACGACGCCACACGGTGGCGGACCAGTTGATGAGAGCAGGCCCGGGAAATTCCCTCGATGCCGAAGGAGAACGAAACATGTTCGATCGGAGAGAGGTGCCCGATGGAAGCCAGTTTCTCCACGAACGCTGCCTGGTCCTTAGCCTCGATCTTCTGCTTTAGTTCGTCCACGCCCGATGCACTGTAGCAAAGCTTTGCAGCCATTGCCACGACCTCTTCGGGTTCCGGCGTGTGCCGGAGGAGCACAACGTTCAATGCTGCTTCAGGCATGCCATCCCCTCCTCTCGAAATCTGCCCTCGGCACCCCAAAAAGCGAGAAAAGGGGAAAAAACGGATGACAAGGGAAGAACATTATATCCAGCAGGTGTCTATTGAGTCAAGAAAAATGAAATAGTGAGGAACAATATTTTTTAATTAACGTATAAATTTCATTG
>JAJYKN010000052.1 GCA_021788515.1 Nitrospirota bacterium
GGCGGCACAGGTACCGGAATATCGACCGGCGGTACCGGGACCGGAATAGTAACCGGCGGTACAGGGACCAATGTAACGCCGATGAACGGACTGATCAGCGGGACAGCATCTAATGGTCCCTTGGCAGGCGGAACGGTAATGGCATTCGCAATCAACAACGGAACCAAGGGTGCGCAACTCGCAAGCGGAGTGACGGACACAGAGGGCAACTTTACGATGTCTCTCGGCAATTACTCCGGTCCGGTCATGCTTCTGATGTCTGGAGGTACGTATACTGATTTGGCGACAGGCACTCCGATGACCATGACAGCAGGCAACGTGATGACCGCCCTTGTGCCCTCGATGTCGACGGGCTCTACGATAACGGGGATTCAGATCACCCCGCTCACTTCGATGGCCCAGGTGATGGCGCAGAATATGGCGGGCGGCATGATGAGTGCAAATATTACCGCAGCGAACACGGCGGTAGGGAACTACTTCATGGTGTCTGATATCCTCTCTACGCAGCCGATGAACACGCTTGTAACGGGATCGGGAACGGGCGCAACTTTAGATATGAGGAATTATGGAATCGCGCTAGCTGCCATGTCCCAGTACGCCGAAAGCATCGGCATGACCAACTCATCAGGAATAATAGCAGCCATGATGAATGATGCATCAGACGGCATCATGAACGGCAAAATGGGCGGCACATCTATAACCACGGGAATGGGAGGCGGCATGATGGGCGGCGGCAGCACTATGATGCAATCTACGGCTGGTACGAGCGAGCTGGCAACCGCGATGACAACGTTCATGGGGTCAACAATGAATAAATCAGGACTTACTGCAACAGACGTGCAGTCGCTCATAAACCAGTTGACCGCCTCCAATGGAACCATCTAGGAAAGACAATATGGGCAATCAAAGAGGCGAAGTCGTTACCGCCGTCATGGTGGTCATGATGTGCGTGATGATGATCTTCGGCGGGATGCATATGTTTCACGGAGAGCATAGGGCTCTGGAAGATCACGCGAAGATCGATCATAAGCATAGTCGTGATGAAGACATGCAGCACATGCGCGGCAGCGGCAATGAACAAGCTTCTGCCCCTGACCAAGGGGAAGATAAATAGGAAGAACGGCGTCTTACCGCGTTCAGTTCTTTAGGTGCACTAGGGGGCAGTCGGATAACATCCGACTGCCTTTTTTTACCATCCAATCAATTCTGCCGTAGATGAAATCTTCAACTTATCCCCTCGCAATCCCCAGCGACTCCGCCAATGTCTTGTTCATGATCCTGCCTTCGTAGGTATTCAGAGCGCTCTTGATGACGGGGTCCTCCTGCACTGCTTTTCTGATGCCCTCCTGCACAAGCGTTTTGATATAGGGCAGCGTGGCGTTCGTGAGCGCCAGGGTCGAGGTCCGGGGATAGGCTCCCGGCATGTTCGCAACGCAGTAGTGCACGATCCCATCAACAACAAAGACGGGATCGTCATGGGTCGTCGGCCGGGACGTTTCGACGCATCCGCCCTGGTCCACAGCCACATCCACGATCACCGAGCCTTTTTTCATGTTTTTGAGCATCTCCCGGGAGATCAGGATCGGCGTCCTTCCCCCGGGAACGAGAACTGCGCCGATGATGATATCGGCGTCCGAGATTTCCTCTTCCAGGGCATGGACGGTCATGGGCAGGGTCCGGACCCGTCCTTTGAACAGCTCATCGATCCGCTGGAACCCGGCAGTGTCCTTGTTGATCACGACGGTTTCCATGCCCAGACCCGAGCTTACGCGGGCCGCGTTTGTCCCCACAACGCCGGCGCCGAGGATAACGATCTTGCCCGGTCGCACGCCCGAGACGCCGGTGGGAAGCACACCGGACCCGCCCTTGAACTTCTGGAGATAGAACGCTGCCATGAGCGGCGCCATCCTGCCCGCGATCTCGCTCATGGGCGCCAGGAGCGGGAGCCTGTTGTCGAGCATGAGCGTTTCATACGCAAGGCCGGCCACTTTTTTCGCGAGCAGGTGTTTCGTCAGCCCGGGGTTCGGCGCCAGGTGGAGGTAGGTGAACAGCGCCACGCCTTCGCGAAGGAGGGGGAACTCCTCATGCACGGGCTCCTTTACCTTGACGATCAGATCTGCCCGTCCGAAGACCGATTCCCTCGGCGCGATCTCGGCCCCGGACTTCAGGTATTCAGCGTCAAGAAAACCGCTGCCCTCTCCCGCCGTTGTTTCGACGAGCACCGTATTTCCCTGTCTGATCAGTTCACGGGCGCCCACGGGTGTTATGCCGACGCGAAACTCTTCAACTTTTATCTCTTTGGGAACTCCGATGATCATGTCCGGTCCTCTTGGCAGCGTTGACCGCACCGCCTGTTGAAATAGTAGCATAGCCAGAGCCGGTTTGCCATGAGATCGCTCCATGAAGGTCTTGACTCCGAAAACGATTTTCGGTAGTATGTGCCTTCGGAAAATCATGTTGCCCGGGAGGAAAATGTATGGCGGAGGAAAAAAAGGAACCATGGCTCAACTATCTTGCGCTCACCACAGTGATCTTCGCTGTCTGTGCAACGCTTTCAACGCTCAAGGGCGGAGGGTATGGTTCGAAGGCGGTGATGTCCCAGGCCCAGGCTTCGGACCAGTGGTCCTACTATCAGTCCAAGAGCGTCAAGGGGTATCTTTATGAACTGCAGCGGGACAAACTGGACCTGGAATTAAAAATAGGGGGCCGCGGAGCAGCCGAGTACCGGAAAAAAATCGCATTTTACCAGGATGAGATAAACCGGTATAAGGGAGAGAAAGAAGAGATCATGAAAAAGGCCCAGGCGCTTGAGGCGACCCGTGATGATGCTCAGAAACATTCCGGAGCTTTCGGTCTTGCCGCCATGTTCCTTCAAATAGCCATTCTGCTCTCTTCCATAGCTGCTCTCATGAAGAAAAAACTGTTCTGGTTCATCGGGGTTGCGGGAGGATGCGTCGGGCTGGTGTATTTCTTTAACGGTTTTTTGCTCTTTATCAAGTAAAGGGCCTGCAGGGGGCGGCAGGCCTGCCGCCCCCTGCTCTGTAATGGGCCGATCATTTTTTCCTATTGTTCAAAATCTATTTGGTTTCCTCTTCCCATCTCTTCCCTGCTTTTGGTTACGACGGCGGTAGCGGTATCTTCCTTTACCAGGAAGACCTGGACTTCACCGATCTTTTTTCTCGGGAACCCTTTCTTTGCCGGTCTTGCATACACGAGGAACCGGTCCCCCGGTTCAACTCCGTCGACGCTCCCCTTGTCCAGGTATACAATGTCCGTTTGCGCGTTAATGCTGTGATGGTCAGCCGTTTCGAGGATGTACCCTGAAATATCTTTTGCTCTTTTCCCCTTTGGCGGGTAGACGAGGGCCGGTTCCTGATAGGGCGTCAGCAGATCGTTTTTGCCGATGGCATCGAAAGAGAGCGTGATCCGGGCCGTCAGCACGTCACTGGAGTCCTTTGCCGTGATCTGGAGAATGCCCATCCCGCGAATGAGCCGTCCGTACTTTTTCCCGGTTATCGGATGGCGCACTTTCTGAAGCGGCGCGTAGATCAGGTACTTGTCGCCGACATTCACGTTTTCCTGGTTTTTGACCTTGACATACACGATGTCATCATACGCATAGGTGGTTTTTCCCGTCTCAGCCGCACCGACGATGGCGCCTTCGTTTTCTACACTATTTACAAATCCGGCGCGGAGCATGGAATATTTGTCGATGATCGGAACCGGTTGCTCCACGGGCGCGATGATGCCGCCGGCTTCTTCCTGCGTCGCTTCTTCCGGCGCCGCTGCAGGAGGGGCTGCCGGAGGAGCGGGTTTTGGACTCGCGGTCTGCGCAGAAGCAACGCTTTCAAGCGGAGCCGGTTCCTGTACCGGGGCCGCTTCTTCCCTGGCAACTTCCTTTGGGGCAGCCTCAGCCGGAGCCTGCATAGCCCGCTCAATCGGCGCCATGCTGGGGATGGAAAGGTTGTTCCCGGCGTAGATGAGGTCAGGGTTGGTTATGCCTGGATTTGCCTTCCAGATAAAGGGCCAGAGAAAGGGATCCTTCAGAAAGGTGTTTGCGATGTCCCAGAGGGTGTCCCCCTGCTTGATGGTGTATTGGGCAGCCGGAGCGGGCGCAGCAGCGGGTTCCGCAGCAGCGGGTTCTGGAACAGCGGGTGCGGTAACAGTGGGTGCGTTAGCAGTGGGTTCCGCAGCAGGCAAGACCGCTCCTTCCTGCGGCTCAGTTTGTTCCTGCGGTTGTTTTTCCGGCGTTGCGGCAATGCCCGGAGAAGCCTGGTCCTGGGGTGCCGGTTTTGCGGCGTGCTGAGCAACAGGGCCGCCATTCTGCTCCTGAGAGAGGGAGATGCCGGGAAAGAGCATGCAAAGAAGAACGATGCATCCTGCCTGCGTAAGCCTATTCAACCGAGTGGTCATTCCTGCCTCCTGACTTTTTTCTGTTTATTGAACCGGGATGGGGCGGCTGCGCCGGCGCGCATGAAAAGGAGCGCCGGAAGGGAAGGGTGACAAAAAAACTCATGTCGGAACGCATTACGCAGAAATCCTCTCCCTGCTGCAAGGCCCGCGGCCGGGCTTGCGATCCAAAGTTTAAGGCAGCATCCGTTTCGCGGAACTTGAGGCAATCCAGCGAGGCCATTTTCGCTAAAGATATACGAGAAACCTCTTGTTTGTCAAGAGAATAAATGGGAATTGAGCGAAACAAAGCACCAAACGAGACCTTGCTTTTGCCAGGCGTTTTTGGTATTCTGCCTCTACAATGGTGACCGAAAGTAAAGAGGTTCAATCAGGGTGGAAAGGTGTCCTGTATCTCGTCGGTTTTCTCGCCCTGACTGCGCTCGCCGTGGTGCTGCAGCTCCAGTACCGGGGTTTCGGAGGCCCGCTTTCCGATAACATCCTCATCTTCCTGCTCATCAACGCGAACTTCCTGCTTTTTGCCGCAGTAGTCTTCATGATAGCCAGGAGCCTCTGGAAGCTCTCGGTTGAGCGAAAACACGGCGTGCTGGGCGCCCGGTTCCGGACGAAACTGGTTTTTGCCTTCGTGAGTCTTTCTTTCATCCCTCCCGTGCTCCTCTTCTTTATCGGGAGCGGCATGTTCACGAGCAGTATCGAGCGGTTATTCAGCCTGCGGATCGAGAATTCCATGAAAGATTCCGTTTCGCTGGCGCAGGAGTATTACGACCGGCTGAAAAACGATGCGACAGGATTCGGGAAGCAGATCAGCAAACAGATGACCGATGCCCGGCTGATGTCGCGGTTCGAGAACCAGGTTATCAGGGACTATCTGGTGAAAAAGGCCGATGAATACGGACTCGGCTCGATTGAGCTTTTTCTCGAGCCGCATAAACGCGCGGTGGCCGTTGTAACGGCCCAGTATCCGCCCAGGACCTTTACCCAGACGCAGCCGGACCTGGTGGCCAAGGCGTTCGCGGCGCAGGAAGCCTCGTACGTGTCGGGGGTTGGAAATCATAAGGGAGATATCGTGCGGGTGGTGGTGCCTGTTTATGAGGCCCCGGAAGGCGGACCCGTTGTGGCGGTGATCGCCGTCAGTTACTTTGTCCCTCAGCGCCTGGTGGCGAAAGCCGAGGTGATCCGCGATGGGTACGTGCAGTACCGGCAGTCGTTCAGGAGCAAGGAACCGATCCAGCTGGCGTACCGGTC
This sequence comes from Nitrospirota bacterium, assembly GCA_021788515.1. GTDB lineage: Bacteria > Nitrospirota > UBA9217 > UBA9217 > UBA9217 > JAJYKN01. The sequence continues at coordinate 5,656 of JAJYKN010000052.1, forward strand.
CGGGTTTCTTGCCGTCACCCTTGGTCTCCTGCTGGCGGCCATTTGGGTCGCACTCCGGGTCGCGGCCGGCATTACGGGGCCGATCAAAAAGCTGGCCGAGGGCACTGCGGCCGTGGCTGCGGGAAGATTCGACTATCGGATCGACGAAACGTCCGACGACGAGGTCGGCGTGCTTATCGGGTCCTTTAACAAAATGACCCAGGAGCTGCAATCCTCGCGGGAGCAACTTGAGCAGGAAGTCAACAACAAAGAGACCATCCTGACGAACATCGATGCCGGGGTCGTGTCCATCGACCGTACGGGCCGGATCACGACCCTTAACCCGGCGGCCTCGGAGATCCTCGGCATAGAAGAACAAAGCGTGGTCGGCAGGCGGTATGATGAGGCCTTCGGATTTATCGAGCTTGACCCGATCCGCGGCCTGTTCCGGAAGCTGGAACAGGGGCAGGGACGCGCCGAGGAAGAACTGGCGCTGAACGTGCGCGGACGGCTCTTGACGCTTCGGATGCGGGTCTCGTCGCTCCGGGACAGGAGCGGCACGGCCATCGGTTCCGTCATCACGTTTGACGATCTCACCGAGCTGCTGCGGGCGAAAAAAGCCGAGACCTGGCAGGATGTCGCCAGACGGATCGCCCACGAGTTCAAGAATCCGCTGACGCCGATCAAGCTTTCCGCCGAGCGCCTGCGCAAAAAGCACTCCGAGGGAGCGCCGGACTTTGATGCGGTCTTCGACGAATGCAGCCGAACGATCGTGCAGGAGGCCGACGGCCTGCGGAAGCTGGTGGACGAATTCGCGGATTTTGCCCGGATGCCCAGTTCGAATCCCGTCGCGCAGCCGCTTGCGCCGGTGCTGGAAAATGTGGCCCAGTTCTACAGTTCAGCGCATAAAGACCTGTTGGTGGTGAAGGACATTGCCGCTGATATGCCTCCTGCGCTCATCGACAACGAGCAGATAAAACGGGTATTCATCAACCTTTTCGAAAATGCCGTCGAGGCCATGGCCGGGAAGGGCAGGATCTGGATTACGGCAGGGATGAACTCCGACAATATGGCCCAGGTAGTCGTGGCGGACGAGGGCACGGGGATCGCGGCAGAGGATGTTCCTAAGCTGTTCCAGCCCGATTTTTCGAGGAAGAAGAAGAAAAGCGGCCTGGGCCTCGCCATCGTGCTTCGGATCATCAAAGACCACGGAGGATCGATCCGGGTGGAACAGAATAATCCGCGGGGCGCACGCTTTGTCATAGAACTGCCGGTAGCGGCGAAGGAAGTTCATAGTTCATAGTTCAATGTTCAGAATACAGAGTACAGATAAAAGGGAGGATTTTTATTTTGGATACAGCATCAACGATTCTGATAACACTTGCAGCGCTCTACCTGATCTTTAAACTGTTCGGCTATTTGGGCCGGCTGGGGATCAAGCAGCTTTCCCCGAAGGAATTGGATGAGAAAAAAGGAATGGTGCTCCTCGATGTCCGCACGAACAATGAGTATGCCCAGGGGCATATTCCCGGCGCGGTCCATATACCGCTTTCCGAGATCGGCGACAAGGTCAAAAAGCTCAAGAAGGACAAGGATATCGTGGTCTTCTGCGCAAGCGGCAACCGCAGCATCTGGGCGATCAAGCGCTTGATGGGCATGGGCTTCAAGAATTTGTATAATCTGAAGGGCGGCTACCGTGCCTGGAAAAGAATTCATTGATGAACTGAAGAAGGACTACCGCTCGAAAAGGCCGCTGATCGTAAAGCGGCTTGCCGAGTTTAAAAAAAGGTATAACAAAGGCGACCGCGCGATCTTCGAGGAGCTTTGTTACTGCATCATAACCGCAGGCAGCAGCGCAAAGATGGGCATGAAGACGGTGGAAGCTCTT
>JAJYKN010000053.1 GCA_021788515.1 Nitrospirota bacterium
AGCACCGGGCGGAGCGGGGTATGAATAAAATTGCGATCCCGGGCCTGAAAAAAACTGGTTTTGCGCCGCGGCATTGCAGCAGCGGCTGCTTATCCGCGCAATCCGGCTTTGATTTTATTATCCAATTTATCCAAGCTCCACCCTTCGTGCGCACTCCTTCTGAAGCCTGCTGCTTGTCTACTGATACTTTATTCCGAATTTTATCTAAAATAGTCCCTTTTTAAAACGGCCGTGCTATGATTTCAATTATAGAGGCGGGCTGGAAATTGCCCGTGAAAAGGGGAAGTATCGTCGAAATGCCATCATTATTGGAAGGACTCGTTCATACCGTGCATGCAAGGGTCGTTATGGCGGCCGTTCTGAGCGCAGCGATAACAAGCTGTGCAGTAGGCCCCGATTTCAAATCACCCGAAGCCCCGAAAACGAATGCCTATACAGCTGGGCCTGTGTCAGCGGAAACCTCGTCAGCACCCGGAGCAGGCGGTGCGGCCCAGCGCCTGGCAGCGGGACAGGACATTCCCGGTGAATGGTGGACGCTGTTTCATTCCGAGGCCCTGGATCAGGTGGTGCGCCTGGCGCTGGCCGGCAATCCGACGCTGACCGCGGCCCGGGCGACAGTCCGCCAGGCACAGGAGAGTTTGAGCGCCCTGTCCGGCTCAGCCGTCTACCCGAAGGTGGACGCAACCGGTTCGGTTTCCCGGCAGAAGATCTCCGGCGCAGCCTTTGGGCAGCCGGACGCAAGCTTCAGTCCTTTCACGCTCTACAACGCCTCCGTAAGCGTGACCTACGCGCTCGACTTTTTCGGCGGCGCGCGGCGCGAGCTGGAGGCTTTGCAGGCGCAGGTCGATTTTGAACGTTTTCAGCTCGAGGCGGCATACCTTACCATTACGTCGAACATCGTTACCACGGCGGTGCAAGAGGCCCTTTTGCGCGGGCAGATAGAAGCCACCCGGGAAATTATCTCAGCGGAGGAACAGCAGCTCAAGGTCGTCGGGCAACAGTTCGCCCTGGGAGGGGTGGCTCGCACCGACGTGCTCGCGCAGCAGACACAGCTTGCCCAGACGCAGGCGATCCTGCCGGCATATGAAAAAGAGCTTGCTTCGGCCCGCCATCGGCTGTCGGTGCTTACCGGCCGGCTGCCGAGCGAGGCCGGCTCGCTTCCCGAGTTCTCTCTCGCGGAATTGCAGCTGCCGGGCGACGTGCCGTTGAGTCTGCCGTCATCGCTGGTTCGCCAGCGTCCGGACATCCGCGCATCCGAGGCCCTGCTGCATGCGGCGAGCGCGCAGATCGGCGTGGCAACGGCGAATATGTATCCCCAGATCAACTTGAGCGGCAGTTACGGATCAGAGGCAATTTCCTCCAGCGGGCTTTTCAAGACCGGATCGACGGTCTGGGGCCTCAGCGGGGGCCTGGTGCAGCCGCTTTTCCACGGCGGGGAACTGTCCGCGAAACGGCGCGCGGCAATCGCGGCTTTCGATCAGGCAGCGGCCCAGTATCGCGCGACTGTGCTGCAGGGCTTCCAGAACGTGGCGGACGTGCTTCGTGCGCTGGAGGCCGATGCGAACACGCTCAAGGCCCAGGCCGAAGCCGATTCCACGGCCCGCGACTCGCTCGAACTGACGCAGAAGCAATTCCGGCTCGGCGCGGTGAGCTATCTGTCGCTTCTGAACGCCCAACGCCAGTACCAGCAGACGCGACTCGGGCTCGTCCAGGCGCAGGCCGCGCGGTTTGCCGATACGGCGGCATTGTTCCAGGCCCTGGGCGGGGGGTGGTGGAACAGAAACGAGTCGACACGGGAAGGGGCGTCGCGCAAGGATGGATCGGATGCATCGTCTGCTGCGGAGGCGGCGGGACGCGGAGCGGAAAAATGACAAGGAACGATCGATGATTAATTGAAATCATTATTGTCGGAAGTACCGGAGAATCCTCCTATGAAGAAGCGAATGGTTATTATGCTGGTGATCGTGGCGGCGTTGTTCGGCGGTTTGTTCGGCTTTAAACTATTCCAAGCCAGCATGATGAAAAAATATATGTCCTTCCAGATGCCGCCGGCAACCGTGACCGGATTAAAGGCTGAATACCAGCCCTGGCAGCCGCAGGTAAAAGCAGTGGGGAGCCTGCGGGCCGTCCGCGGCGTCGACGTAAGCAGCGAAATATCAGGGCTGGTGCGCTCCGTCCATTTCCTGTCCGGTGATCGGGTTGAAGAAGGACAGGTGCTGGTGGAACTCAACGCCGACGCCGACATCGCCCAATTGCATGCCTACCAGGCAGCGGCAGATCTTGCGAACACGACCTACGAGCGCGATAAAAAACAGTTCGAGATCCAGGCAGTGAGCAAGGCGACGCTGGACAGCGAAGCGGCGGACTTGAGGAGCAAACGCGCCCAGGTTGCACAGCAGCAGGCAGTGGTCGACAAAAAAACCATTCGGGCGCCCTTCAGCGGCAGGCTCGGCATCAGTACCGTAAACCGCGGCCAATACGTAAATCCCGGCGACAAGATCGTCACGCTCCAGGAGCTCAATCCGCTTTTGGTGGACTTTTATCTGCCTCAGCAGCAGCTTTCGCAAATCGCCCTCGGCCAGACCGTGGTCGTGACAACCGACACGTACCCCGGCCGGACATTTACGGGGAAGATAACGGTCATCAGTCCGAAAGTGGACCCTGACACGAGGAATTTCCTGGTCGAGGCGACTCTTGCAAATCCCAAGCATGCGCTGCTGCCGGGAATGTACGCGACCGTTGAAGTCCAGGCCGGCGCAGTACAGCGCTATTTAACGCTGCCGCAGACAGCGGTCACGTATAACCCCTATGGCGACACGATCTTCATTGTGCAGGAAAAAGGGACCGGGAAAGACGGCAAGCCTCTTCTTACTGCTCAGCAGAGTTTCGTGACCGTGGGCCCCACGCGAGGAGACCAGGTGGCGATTCTCTCGGGAGTGAAAGAAGGCGACACCGTGGTGACGAGCGGTCAGCTGAAACTGAGGAACGGAAGCGCGGTAGTCATTAACAACAAGGTCCAGCCGGAGAACGAAGAAGCGCCGAAGACGGTGGACCAGTAAACAGTGACACGGGGACGCGGGGACGGGGAGACAGGGTGAAAGGGAAGGGGAAAAAGTTTTTATGCGATTTACCGACCTCTTTATAAAACGTCCGGTGCTTGCCACGGTGGTGAGCCTTTTGATCCTGGTCCTGGGGCTCAGGTCCGTGGGGCTCCTGCCCGTGCGCCAGTACCCGCTGGTCCAGAATGCGGTGGTGACGGTCCAAACCGTTTATTACGGGGCGGATCCGGAGCTCGTTGCCGGCTTCATCACGACGCCGCTCGAAAACTCCATTGCCCAGGCGAACGGGATCGACTATCTCACCTCGTCGAGCCAGCTCTCCGTCAGCACGATCCAGGCGAACCTGCGGCTGAACTATGATCCGAACAAGGCCCTGACCGAGATCAACACGAGAGTGAACGCGGTGTTGAACCAGCTGCCGCGGGACGCACAGCAGCCTGTGATCACGATCGCCATCGGCGAGACCATCGATTCGATGTATATCGGGTTTTACAGCGCCGAACTTCCCACGAACAAGATCACCGACTATCTGATCCGGGTGGTCCAGCCCAAGCTGCAGGCCGTTGACGGCGTGCAGACAGCCGAGGTACTCGGCCAGCGCCGTTTCGCGCTGAGGGCCTGGCTCGACCCGGACCGGATGGCGGCGTACGGGGTGAGCGGCACCGAGGTCAGCAATGCTCTTGCCGCCAACGATTTTATTTCCGCGGTGGGGCGCACCCAGGGCCGGATGGTGACCGTGAACCTTACGGCCGATACGGGCATGCACTCGGTCGATGAATTCCGGAACCTCGCGATCAAATCCCGCAACGGCGCGATCGTCCGGCTCGGCGATATCGCAAACGTAACGCTCGGCGCCGAGGATTACGATACGGCGGTGGCCTTCGATGGAGAGAGCGCCGTGTTCATCGGCATCAAGGTGGCGCCCACCGCAAACTTGCTGACCGTGATCGACGGCGTGCGCAAGACGTTCCCCTCCATCGCGCAGCAATTGCCCGAGGGACTTTCCGGCCGCATCGTGTACGATGCTACGAAGTATGTAAACAGTTCGATCCGCGAAGTGGTCTGGACGCTGGTCGAGGCGCTTTTGATCGTCACCGCCGTCATCTTCCTCTTCCTCGGCTCCGTGCGGTCCGTGATCATCCCGACGATCGCCATGCCGCTGTCGCTGATCGGCGCTTTCTTCATCATGCTCGTCCTGGGGTATACCATCAACCTCCTGACCCTGCTCGCGCTGGTGCTTGCCATCGGTCTTGTTGTTGATGATGCCATTATTGTCGTGGAAAACGTGCACCGGCACATGGAGACAGGCATAAAGCCGTTTCCCGCCGCGATCCAGGGCGCGCGGGAGCTTGCCGGCCCGATCGTCGCTATCTCGATCGTGCTGATAGCAGTGTATGTCCCCATCGGGTTCATGGGAGGCCTGACCGGCGCGCTGTTTACCGAGTTTGCCTATACGCTTGCCGGCGCGGTGGCCGTGTCGGCGGTCATTGCGCTCACGCTGTCTCCCATGATGTGCTCGCGCTTTCTGAAGCCGTACTCCCAGGACGGCCAGGGAAGGTTCGCGGCCTGGATCGACAGGCAGTTTGGCGGCCTGCGGAGCGCCTACGAACGCCTGCTGCACGGATCGCTGAATACGCTCCCGGTCACGGGCGTGTTTGCCGTCCTCATCCTGGGCAGCATTTACTTCCTGTACGCGACCTCGAAGAGCGAACTCGCGCCGCAGGAAGACCAGGGTATCATCATCGCTTTTGCCACGGCAGCGCCGAACGCTTCGCTGGAGCAGACGAGGCTGTACACCCGCCAGGTGTACGAGACCTACGCGTCGTTCCCGGAAACGGACCATGTGTTCCAGTTCGACGGCGTCTCCGGCCTCAACTCGGGCGTGGCAGGCATGGTCCTGAAACCCTGGGACGAACGGAAAAAGACAACGGACCAGCTCCAGCCTCTGGTACAGATGAAACTGGGCCAGATCACGGGGGTGCGGGCCGTCGCATTTCAGCCGCCTCCGTTGCCCGGCTCGGGCCGCGGCCTGCCGGTTCAGTTTGTGATCGGCACCACGGAGCCCTTCGCGCGGCTGAACGACGTGTCGCTGGCGCTCATGGCCAAGGCCTACGCAAGCGGGAAGTTTGCGTTCCTCGACACGGACCTCAAAATCGACAAGCCCGAGACCACGGTGGTGTTCGAACGTGACAAGGCGGCCCAGCTCGGCCTGACCATGCGGGACGTGGGCGGCGCGCTCGGGTCGATGCTGGGCGGCGGCTACGTCAACTACTTCAGCCTTGCCGGCCGCTCCTACAAGGTGATCCCGCAGGTGATGCAGCACGATCGGCTCAACGCATCGCAGCTGCAGGACTATTACATCACGACCCCGGCCGGAGCACCGGTCCCGCTTTCGACTATTGCAAAACTGAGAACGACGGTCGTGCCCGAGTCGCTCAACCACTTCCAGCAGCTCAATTCGGCGACGATCTCGGCGGTAACGAAGCCCGGCGTCACGCTCGGCGAGGCCCTGGACACGCTCAAGACCCTGTCCAGGGACGTGCTGCCTCTGGGCTACAGCATTGATTACGCCGGCCAGTCGCGGCAGTACGTGCAGGAGTCGTCGGCATTGGTGGTCACGTTCTTTTTCGCCCTTGTCATCATTTTTCTTGCATTGGCGGCCTTGTTCGAAAGTTTCCGTGATCCCTTCACTGTTCTCGTGAGCGTGCCGATGTCGATCTTCGGGGCCATGATCTTTATCAGCCTTGGCTTTGGAGGCGCGAGCCTCAATATCTATACCGAGGTGGGTCTCGTCACCCTGATCGGCCTCATCAGCAAGCATGGCATCCTGATCGTGCAGTTTGCGAACGACTTGCAGCGCGAAGGCAAGGGCAAACGGGAGGCCGTGGAACAGGCTGCGGCCATTCGTCTGCGGCCCATCCTCATGACGACCGCAGCGATGGTCCTGGGGGTCCTGCCGCTCGTGACCGCGTCGGGCGCCGGAGCTGCCGGGAGGTTCAATATGGGCCTCGTGATCATGACCGGCGTTGCCATCGGCACGCTGTTCACGCTGTTCGTGGTCCCGGCCATGTATATGTTCCTCGCTGCCGAACACGCGAAGAAAGCGTCGGAGGAAGAAACGGGCAACGAAGCGCAGCAGTCCGTCCGGCCGTGAGCCTAAAAAAAGAATATCGAAAAAGCGTCTCACGCGGAGACGCGGAGTGCCCGGAGAAAGGCAATTCGAAGCGCAAGTGCCGGGCGCGCATCCGCGTGAAATTAGTTTTCTGTTGATTCGAAAATGAGGCTGAAGGATGAAAAAACGGAAGCTCGGCAATTCAGGGATTGAAGTCGCTCCTCTCGCGCTCGGGAGCAACGTTTTCGGATGGACCGTGGACGAACGGTCGGCTTTTGCCATACTGGACGCTTTTGTGGCAGCCGGTGGAAATCTCATTGACACAGCGGACTCCTACTCGCGGTGGGCGGCCGGCAACAGGGGCGGTGAATCGGAAACCATCATCGGCAGATGGATGAAACAGAGCGGAAAGCGGGACAAGGTTGTTATCGCGACGAAGGTGGGAAGCGAAATGGGCCTGAAAAGGAAGGGACTTTCAAAACCGTACATTCTGAGCGCGATCGAGGATTCCCTGCGGCGTCTGCAGACGGAAACGATCGATCTTTATCAATCTCATCGCGACGATGCCGATACGCCGCAGGAGGAGACGCTCGACGCTTATGCTCAATTGATCAAACAGGGCAAAGTGCGGGCGATCGGCGCTTCGAATTTCACCGCGGAAAGACTTTCCGAGGCGTTGCGCATCAGCGAAGAACGGGGATATCCGGCGTACCAAAGCCTGCAACCCCGCTACAATCTTCATGACCGCGCTGAATATGAGCGGACCCTCGAACCTCTTTGCCGGGAAAAGGGGCTGGGCGTGATCACCTACTATTCACTGGCCAGTGGGTTTCTCTCCGGCAAATATCGATCGGAAAAGGACTTGTCAAAAAGCGTGCGCGGTCCCGGCGTAAGAATATATATGAACGACCGCGGGTTCCGTATTCTGAAAGCGCTGGACGGTGTGGCCCGGCAATACGGTTCCTCCCCTGCGGGCGTGTCCCTTGCCTGGCTCATGGCGCGTCCCGGCATTACGGCGCCGATCGTCAGCGCCACGAGCGTGGATCAATTGAAGGACCTGATTGCTGCGACGAAGCTCGAATTGGACGAGGAGTCAATAAGACTGTTGGATAGGGCGAGCGAGTAGTACCAGCGTAGCTTTCAAAGAGCATGCGCATTGCGCCGATTCCCCTTGAGCGCGCCGGTATTTCTCCCTTTCTCATCTGATATAATCTAGCTATGGCGTATCATACATCTTAAGCCTAACCCGGACAAGCCGGAACCAACAAGTTTTATAAAAACCATGCTACAATGAGTCCCTACTCGTTGTAGTCATGGAGGCTGCTATGAT
>JAJYKN010000054.1 GCA_021788515.1 Nitrospirota bacterium
TACTGCTCATCGGCGGGCTGGCCGCCTGGACGGTGGACCGCAAAGACAGCGCAGCCGCCCGGTGGATTTCGCTTGCCGCGCTCGCGCTCGATGCGCTCGTGCTGGCGGCATTCTGGTCCGATTCCTCGGTCCGATCAGAGATAAACCGAGGAACATGGCTCGTTGAACTGAGCAGGCCCTGGATCCCGCAGCTCGGCATCAATTTTCACCTTGCCATGGACGGCCTGAGTCTTGTGCTCGTGGCGCTTACGCTTTTCCTCGGGATCATCTCTGTGGTCTGTTCCTGGACCGAAATCCGGGAACGCGTAGGGTTCTTCCACCTGAACCTTCTCTGGATCCTTGCCGGCATCCTCGGCGTATTCCTCTCCCTGGACCTTTTCCTGTTCTACTTCTTCTGGGAGCTGATGCTCGTGCCCATGTACTTTCTCATCAACGTCTGGGGCCACGAGAACCGCGTATACGCCTCACTCAAGTTCTTCATCTTTACCCAGGCCGGCGGCCTCCTGATGCTGCTGTCGATCCTGGCTCTCTACTTTTTCCACGGCAAAGAGACGGGCATATACACCTTTGACTATACGCTGCTCCTGGGAACGAAGCTGCCGCCCTTCGCCGCGTTCTGGATCATGCTCGGCTTTCTCATTGCCTTCATCGTCAAGCTGCCGGTGGTGCCCTTCCATCCCTGGCTTCCCGACGCGCACACCGAAGCGCCCACAGCCGGAAGCGTGATCCTTGCAGGCCTGTTGCTCAAGACCGGGGCCTATGGACTTTTGCGGTTTGTCCTTCCGCTCTTCCCGGACGCCGTGGCCTCGATCAGCCAGACCATGCTGATCCTGTCCGTGATCGGCATCATCTACGGTGCGGTCCTTGCCTTTGGCCAAAGCGATTTGAAACGTCTCGTGGCGTACACGAGCATAAGCCACATGGGCTTCGTGCTCCTCGGTATTTTTGCAGGCAGCCGGACCGCGCTTTCGGGGGCAGTCATGCAGATCGTGGCCCACGGAGTCAGCACCGGCGCCCTCTTCATCATCGTGGGCATGATCCAGGAGCGCATCCACACCCGCGAGATGGGGCAAATGGGAGGATTCTGGTCGACTGTGCCTCGCCTCTCCGGCATCGCGCTCGTCTTTGCCCTGGCCTCGCTCGGTCTGCCGGGTTTCGGCAATTTCGTTGCCGAGTTCATGGTGTTGCTCGGCTCATACGGCATGCACCCCGCCATAACGGTCTTCGCCGCAAGCGGTCTCGTCCTTTCCGCGATCTACTCGCTCTGGATCGTGCAGCAGGTGTTCCACGGAGAAAAAAAAGAAGGGCTCCGCCTGACGGACCTGACGATGCGCGAAACCGTCATGATGGCGGTCATGATCATCGTGATCTTCTGGATCGGCATGCTCCCCCGTCCGCTTTTGAGCACAGCCGGTCCCGCGCTCCTCTCTCTGGGACATGGCCAGGTGCAGGAACAGCCAATTGGGACGACAGGAGGCGAAAATGAACCGCACTGATCTGATCGCCCTTTTGCCGTACCTGACGCTGGCAGCAACATCAATCGTCGTCATGCTCGTGATCGCCTTTTATCGCAATCACAAACTGACGGTATTCCTTACGCTCGCGGGGTTCGTGCTTTCCGCAGCAAGCATGCGGTATGCATCCTGCGTCCTGCCCCGGGAAGTCACGTCGCTGTTTATCATCGACCGCTATGCCTTCTTCTATCTCGCGCTTGTTCTCCTGGCAGGCTTCGTTACAGCGGCCATCTCGTTCTCCTATCTTGAAAAGCATCCGGGTCACAGCGAAGAGTTTTATCTGCTTCTGCTTTTTGCCACGCTTGGCTGCGCCGTGCTCGCCGCTGCGACGCATTTCGCCTCCTTCTTCCTCGGCATCGAGCTCCTGAGCGTTTCGCTCTATGCCCTGGCCGCCTATCTGCGCCACAGCAACAAGAGCATCGAGGCCGGCGTCAAGTACCTGATCCTCGCCGCCGTGTCCTCGGCATTCATTCTCTTCGGCATGGCGCTCGTGTATGCCGAAGCGGGAAGCATGTCCTTTGCGGAGATTGCTTCCCGGGCAGCGGGCCCGGAAGTTCACCACCTGCCCTTTCTTGCCGGCATCGTCATGATCATCGTCGGGCTCGGATTCAAGCTCGCCGTCGTCCCCTTTCACCTGTGGACCCCCGATGTGTATGAAGGAGCGCCCGCGCCAATAACAGCCCTGATCGCCACCATGTCCAAGGGCGCGGTATTTGCGCTCGTGCTGCGCTATTTCACGAGGATCGACATCCATCAGCATGCGTCGCTTCTCGCGGTCATCACGATCATAGCCGTCTTATCCATGTTCGCGGGCAATTTCCTGGCCCTGCTCCAGACAAACGTGAAACGCGTTCTGGCATACTCGTCGATCTCCCATCTCGGCTATCTGCTCGTAACCGTGCTCGCAAGCGGCGTCCTTGCCCAGACCGCCGCGGCCTTTTATCTCACCGCCTACTTCATAACAACCCTCGGCGCGTTCGGCGTCGTCACTGTGCTTTCTGACGGAAACAGGGACGCGGACAGCATGGATGATTACCGAGGGCTCGTCTGGAAACGGCCCTGGGTCGCCGGAGTATTCACCGCCATGCTGTTCTCTTTGGCCGGCATTCCCCTGACCGCGGGCTTCGTGGGCAAGTTTTACGTCGTTGCCGCCGGAGTGGGCTCGGCGCTCTGGATGGTCATCGTTGTCCTGGCCATCAACAGCGTCATCGGCCTGTTTTACTATCTTCGGATCATTGTCGTGCTCTTCAGCAGGAGCGGAGACGTAAACCTTGCCTCCCAGAGGACTTCCCGCAGCGGAGGCCTGGTCCTCGCAGTTCTCTCCCTTCTTCTCGTCTGGCTCGGTGTATATCCCGGCCCGTTACTTGATATAATAAAAGCAGCAGTGCTGTTCTGATGACAGAAAGCAACTTTGACGTCTCGTAAGAGCCCAGTGCCGTCGTTGCGAGGAGCAGAGCGACGCTGCAATCTCATTTTTCCAATTAGATGCGACCTGCGAGATTGCTTCGCTACGCTCGCAAAGACAGCTTAAGGGGCTTTTTACGAATACGTCAATTTTGCAGCGGATTTAATTGCTCTGTCCCGACCGATTACAAATGGAGGTTCTTATGAATAATCTTGAAGCTCTTGCCAAACTCATCCGCTATTACAGTCTCGTGATGTCTACCGAGGCGGGATCAGGACATCCCTCGTCTTCATTGTCAGCCGCGGACCTGATGACCGGCCTGGTCTTCGGCGGCACGTTCAAATATGACCTGGCAAGTCCCAACCATCCGAACAACGACAGGCTGATCTTCTCCAAGGGCCATGCGTCCCCCCTGTTCTACTCGATCTGGGCCGCGGCCGGGAAAGTCACTGAACGGGAACTGCTTCAGTTCAGGAAATTCACGAGTCCGCTCGAAGGTCATCCGACCCGGGAATTCAGGTACACCGAAGCAGCGACCGGCTCGCTCGGCCAGGGCCTCTCGATCGGCGTCGGCATGGCGCTGAACGCGAAATATCTGGACAAGCTCCCCTACCGAACCTACGTGCTCCTTGGGGACAGCGAAATGGCCGAAGGTTCCCAGTGGGAGGCGCTCGAAATAGCCGCGCACTACAAGCTCGACAACCTCGTCGGCATCATCGACGTGAACCGGCTCGGACAGCGGGGCGAGACCATGTACGGCCATGATCTTACGGTTTACCGTGACCGCGTGGCCTCTTTCGGCTGGGAGCCGGTCGTGATCGACGGCCACCATCTGCCCCAGATCCTGACGGCATTCAAACAGGCCATGCAGGCGAAAGACAAGCCCATCATGATCATTGCGAAAACTTTGAAGGGGAAAGGCGTGTCCTTCATCGAGGACAAGAACGGATGGCACGGTAAAACGCTCAATAAAGACGAGCTTGCGCAAGCGCTCCAGGAACTCGGCCCCATCGACATGACCGCCGTGGGCCGGATCGAAAAACCCTATGACCTGAAACCCGCTGAAGTAAAGATCAACGCTGCGAAGCCGGTCACCTATGCGCCGGACAAAGCCGTTGCCACGCGCCATGCCTACGGCGCCGCGCTTGAGCGCATCTTCCCGAAATATCCGAACATGGTTGTGCTCGATGCCGAGGTGAGCAATTCCACCTTCTCGGAAATCTTTAAAGCAGCCCACCCCGGGCAATTCTTTGAAATGTATATTGCCGAGCAGAACATGATAGGCAATGCGCTCGGTCTGTCGATCCGCGGAAAGATTCCCTTTGTCTCGACCTTTGCAGCTTTCCTGACGCGGGCCTTCGACCAGATCCGCATGAGCCAGTATTCTCTTGCAAACATCAAGTTCTGCGGTTCCCATGCAGGCGTATCCATCGGCGAAGACGGCTCGTCCCAGATGGGGCTGGAAGACATCGCCATGTTCCGGACCCTGCTTGACAGCGTGGTCCTCTATCCCTCCGATGCCGTGTCCACGGAAAAACTCGTTGAGGAAATGGCAAGGCACGAGGGGATCGCCTACATCCGGACCACCAGAATGAATACACCTGTCATCTACCGGAACGACGAAGTATTCCGCATCGGCGGAAGCAAGGTCCTGAAGTCAAACAAGGCGGACGTCGCTGCCATTGTCGCAGCCGGCATCACGCTCCATGAGGCGCTCAAGGCTTACGAGGAATTAAAACAGGAGAAGATACTGGTGCGGGTGATCGATCTGTACAGCATCAAGCCGATAGATTCGAAAACGCTCACCCAGGCGGCGCACGACACCGGCGTAATCATTACCGTGGAAGACCACTTTGCCCAAGGCGGCCTCGGCGAAGCCGTTGCGAGCGCGCTTTCCAAAGAACGCGTCCCCGTATACTCACTCGCCGTTCGAAAGATGCCGCGGAGCGGCAAACCTGATGAGCTCCTGGACTATGAGGAGATATCTCACAAGGCCATCGCCCGCGCGGTGAAAAATGCAATCAAGAAGAGCGGACAACAGAAATGATTATAAACAGGCAGCCACAGAAGGCGCAGAGCTCGCAAAAAAATCAAGTATCATGTTCGTGAAAATACCCGCAGACTTCCGAACAGTGATTATATTTTAACCGGAACACAATTTCCGAAAGTATTGGACAGTAGTTCAAATTATTTCCGGCAGCGATTTCAGATCGACTTTTCATTTGTCGCAAATTCATTTTGGATCATTGCATTTTGCGATACAGCTTCCTGTCAACAGCTACATCCTGACTGAAAGTCGCCTTTTTGAGTATCGCGCAAAGTACAGACTTTATCCGGAATGTGCATGGTGAGCCGACTGTGGAAAAAAAGTATACTGATAAGGAAGAAGAATACATCAACAAGTTGATGGCTGGCGGCATGGATAGAACAGAGGCTGAACACTTCCTGGATATAATGCAAACGGTTGCCCCGGGAGATTTCAGTAAAGGTCTCGGATGCATACGCAGAGAACCGCGGTGGATGAAGTGACGGTGAAGACCGAATCGCTGAAAACTGCCTCCTGAACTGCTCAAAGTTACCACCTCAGAAAATCCAATACTTCATCTCGAAACGTTCAACTCACGCCAATTTGAATATTCTCAGTTTTCGGATTATTCGATTTGACGAACTGTATTAATGACAGGCAAGAACGTTAAAGTTTCGCGTTGGCAAACTCATTGATTTTGCAAATATCTCATGCTATAGTTCCGTTTATCTGACATCTTGTTGGGCGGCAGCGAAATCCCGGCGTGGCCATTGTGTGCAGAACGCTCGCTCGACTGCAGGCAGAGGAAAATAACGAATGGCGAATGATCGCACCAAGGTAATTCCCAGGGGAACGCCGGAATCAGCGGCCATGTTGGCAAGCGTCAAACGAGCTATGGCGATCACCGCCAATCTCAACCGTTTGACGTTCAACAATGCGGATGAAGTCCGTGCCTTGTTCAGCGATCTCATCGGGAAGACGGTGGACGACAGCTTTTTATTAATCCCGCCATTCTACACAACCGGCGGGGCCGATATCAGTGTCGGGCGCAATGTTTTCATCAATCAGAATTGCACATTTTATGACCTTGGCGGGCTCGATATTGCCGACGATGTGATGATCGGGCGTAACAGTGGGCGAGAACTCGGTCGTTGCAGCCGGCTCAGTCGTCACCAGGGACGTCCCTCCCAACACGCTCGTCGGGGGAAATCCGGCGAGAGTCATTCGCTCGATTGGAGACTGAGGAAATGGGGCCGCCCAACAATTCGCTGCAGCCGACCACCTGCTCGCTGGCGGCGGCATTCGCTGATTCAATCATGCTGATTGAACCACATCATTAATTTGTGGTCCAGTTCTGCAAGCCTAAACCAACCAAGCGGAAATTCCTGGATTCCGGGTCAAGCCCGGGATGACGAGACGAGAAGATAGAGTGTCCGACTTTTTATTCAACTCTATAGACGTATGCGATGAAACAGGTTAAAATAACGAGCTATGGAATCAGCTCGTTTACGCCGCATCTATAAAAAAGTAGAGACTTCCCTTCACGACCCGCAAGAGCTTTTCCTCGTAGTGTCCGTAGAGACGCAAAAGCTCCTTGTCTGCGTAAAAGACATTGTTGTCAAGCAATATGCCGCCTCCACCTCCCGTTTCGGCAACGGCCATCGGGAGAACTCCCTTAAAACTCCGCCCGGTCTGCATCGGATCAATGAGAAATATGGCGCAGGCGCGCCTCCTGGACGCATTTTCCGTGACCGCGAGGATACGGGCGAAGACTGGGACCATAAACAGAACGGAGATAATTTGATCCTGACCCGCATTCTGCGGCTCGAAGGCCTTGAGGAAGGGATCAATAAAGGCGCGGGGATTGATTCGTACGAGCGCTACATCTATATCCACGGCACGGGCAGGGAAGACCTGATCGGCAGGCCCCTGTCGCACGGTTGCGTGGTCCTTCGAAATCACGACGTCATACGGCTGTTCGACATTGTGAAGGAAGGTACGGTCGTGTACATCGATCCTCCGGCCGTCGCGATCGACAATCGCCAGTGCCGCAGCGTTCATTTTACCGGTATTTTCGGCAGCGGCATGAGCGCGCTTGCCCAATACTTGCGCTTCCAGGGGATCGCGGTCTCGGGCTCCGATCGTTTGCTTGCAAGCGAGGACACCGCCTTTGTCCGTAAATCGCTCGAAGGGCTCGGGTGTGCCGTCGTTCCGCAGGACGGTTCGGGCGTAACTGAAGAAACTGACGTAGTCTGCGTTTCAACGGCAATCGAAGAGTCGAATCCGGACATCGCTGCTGCCAAAAGCCGCAGCCTTCCCATTATCCATCGCTCCGATCTGCTCGCTGCCATTATCGCATCAAAAAGAACGATCGCAGTTGCCGGCACGAGCGGAAAATCGACAGTGACCGCGATGATCTTCGAATTCCTGACCGCATGCGGGAAATCGCCCTCCCTCATCAGCGGCGCGGGACTGCGCAGGCTCGAAAAGCAGGGCATGATCGGCAATGCCTATAGCGGCGGCTCCGATCTTCTGGTTGTGGAGGCTGACG
>JAJYKN010000055.1 GCA_021788515.1 Nitrospirota bacterium
GTGCATATTCTGCCGCTTGCCCATGCTGCCGATTTTCTCGACAGCAGCCCCGAGGATCTCGCTGATCTGGGCCGGATTCTCAGGAGGACCATGGAACGGCTCAATGCGGTGCTCGGCGGCGTCCAGTACAACTACTTCTTCCATTCACTGCCCCACGGAGAGGAACAGGGGGAAAGCGCGCGGGCATTTCACTGGCATCTGGAAATTTGCCCCCGCACGAGCATTCCCACGGGGTTTGAACTTGGCTCCGGTCTCTTTGTGAATACGATCTGCCCGGAGGACGCTGCCGAGAGACTGCGGAGCGTGGTTCTGCCGATTGTCTGATCAGAATTCATTTTGTTCGGAAGACGATTGTCATTGAAAAAGCACTTAGACACGGAAGAAGCGGATTACCGCATGGTAAAGGCGGATCCATTCGAAAGCAGGGCAAGCACCTGTTGGGCGAACTACTATATTTGAAGAAAAATCCAACCTTATCCGACTCGTATCAGATTTGATCCGTTTCTAATGCCATTTTAAGGATTATTTCTTCTGATCCCCCAAACGTGTGGCAAAATCCGCTTACCTGGGGTATGCTGCTCCCGTGAATCCACTTCCCATCGATGCCATTCTGCCAGAATTGAGCGAGGCGGTAAAAACGAGCCCGTCGGTCATTCTCCATGCGCCGCCCGGGGCAGGCAAGACTACCCGTGTTCCGCTCGCCTTGCTCGAAATGATCCCGCCGGAGCAGGGGCGCATCGTCATGCTCGAACCACGGAGGATCGCCGCTGTATCGGCTGCGCGATGGATGGCGAAATCCCTTGGCGAGGAAGCGGGAGACACTGTCGGCTATGCCATTCGTTTCGATGCAAGGAGGTCCGAACGGACCCGCATTGAGGTCGTCACCGAGGGTATTCTCACCCGCCGCATCCAGTCGGACCCCGGCCTCGAAGGCACGGCCATGGTCATCTTCGACGAGTTTCATGAACGAAGCATTCACGCAGATCTTGCCTTGGCGCTCTGTCTCGATGTACGCAAAGGACTGCGGAACGATCTGAAAATCCTGATCATGTCCGCGACCCTCGACTGCGGCCCCATCGCGACGCTGCTTGACAAGGCGCCGGTGATTACTTCGGCCGGCAGGTCTTTTCCCGTGGAGGAACAATATCTCGGTGATAAATCCGGACCGCTTCCCGCCCGGGTCGTCGGCGCGATCCGGGCCGCCTTGCAGGAGACCGAGGGAGACATCCTCGTCTTCCTTCCCGGGTCAGGGGAGATCCGGGCCTGCGCAAAAGAGTTGCAGGAGCGGCTGAACGTAAACAACGAAGGCATTTCTTTGCACGCGCTCTACGGCGACCTCCCGTTCGAGGAGCAGGAACGCGCCATCCTGCCTTCCCGGGACAGGCGGAAGATCGTGCTTGCCACGAACATCGCGGAGACGAGCCTCACGATCGAAGGCGTTCATGTCGTCATCGACAGCGGTCTGACGCGCATGCTTCGCTACGATCCGTCGACGGGTATGAACCGGCTGGTGACCGTGCCGGTTTCCCGGGCCTCGGCTGAGCAGCGCAAAGGAAGGGCCGGCCGTCTGGGCCCCGGCGTATGCTACCGTCTCTACAACAGCCACGATCTTCAGAGCCTGCTTCCTTTTACCCAGCCCGAGATCCTGGTCTCCGACCTTTCCCAACTCGTGCTCGAACTCGCTGTCTGGGGAGTCAAGGACGCGCAGGAACTCTCCTGGCTCGACAGGCCTCCAGCCGCGGCCTGGGAATCGGGCGTAAAGCTCCTGCAGGATCTGGGCGCTCTCGATGGGTCCGGCTCGGTCACTGTTGTGGGCAGGGAAATGGCCCGCTTTCCGCTCCATCCCCGGCTTGCACGTCTTTTGGTGCGGTCGCAGGAACTGGGTTCAGTACGTCTCGGCGCGGACCTCGCCGCAATCCTTACGGAGCGGGACCTGTTCCGGCGCAGCGGCGCGGAACGCATGATCGATGATCCCGATATTTCAGAACGGGTTGGAGCGCTTCGTCGCTGGCGCAACGGAAGCGAAGCAGGAGTGCGGGCGGACCCCTCCGCGCTTCGGGCCGTGGAAAGGACAGCGAAGCAGCTCCTGCGGCTGGTGTCCGTAACAGCCGCGGATGCTCGCCAGGACGTTGACCACGAAGCGCTCTCCCGGCTCCTGCTCTCGGCGTTTCCGGACAGGATCTGCAAACGGCGCGAAGAAGGAGGGGCGCGTTTTGTCCACGTCCAGGGGCGGGGAGTGCGCCTCTCTCCGGACAGCCACTTAGGCAGCAGTCCCTACATCATCGCTGTTGCCGTTGATGCGGGCGAGAAGTCCGAAGGATTTGTCCACATCGCCGCGCCAGTCACCGAAGAACTTATCCGGAGCGAGCTCGCAGACCGCATTGAGACGGTCAGACTTGTGGAATGGGACAGGAAGGAAAACAGGATAACGGCTGCCAGGGAAATGCGGTACGGGACCTTACTCCTTTCGAGAAAACCTTTTACCCCGACAACGGAAGAGGCGGCGCCGATTCTCTGCGAAGCCGTGCGCACGGCTCCCGGCCTCCTTACCTTCAGTAACGAGGCGCGCCAGTTCCAGGCAAGAGCGGCTTTGATGAAGAGATCATTTCCCGAAGAGACGTGGCTGGATCTTTCTGATGAAAGGCTGTTTCAGAGGCCCGAAGAATGGGTGCTGCCCTGGCTCGAGGGAATTCGCAGCGCCCAGGGGTTGAGCGGACTCAATGTTCTTTTGATGCTCAGGGCGCTTCTCTCGCCGGACCAGCAGCGGCTTTTGGAAAAACGCGCGCCGCTTACCCTCATCGTGCCGAGCGGTTCGCGGGTGCGGCTCGATTACGCATCGGGCGACGTGCCAATCCTTGCCGTCAAAGTGCAGGAAATGTTCGGCCTGGCAGACACGCCAATCGTGGCTGAGGGCCGGGTAAAGATCCTCTTGCACCTGCTCTCGCCGGCCCACAGGCCGGTCCAGATCACCCAGGACTTGAAAGGGTTCTGGAACAACTCCTACCAGCAGGTTAAAAAAGATTTAAAAGGCCGTTACCCCAAACATCCCTGGCCCGACGACCCCTGGAATGCCGCGCCCACCCGCCGCGCGAAACCCCGGGGGAAGTGAAACAGGCGCCGCAGACATAATGACCCACGAGTGCGACCCGGGATCGACCCGAGCGGTTCATCCCGATGGGTATCCCAGTAAGACAATCACGTTATAGCTTTTCCCTGTCCCCGGACGAACCGTGCTCATTGTAAGACAGAGGCGTTACTGGCCAGATTCACGGTCTCACTCAACGTTCTCCGGCCCGTGTTCACGTATTCCATGGCTGCCTCGTGCCGGTCGGCAAGCTGCCACGCACGTTTATACAGGTGGTTGGGCTGTTTGACGATGATTCGGAACTTGCCTTTTTCATAGTTAATAGGCATGAATACTCCCGCCTCCCGCGCCAGAAGGTCCGCCTGAATGATCGCCCATTCACTTCCTGTTGAGAAGCCGACGGTCTGTCCAACCGGGAAGCCGGCTGCAAAGCCCAGAAGCAACAAAACGATTACGATCGCTATTCGAATTATGATCTTCATGGTCCCTCCTTTTCTCCAGCCCTCGTTGGTACGAAAGTTTTACATGGGGACTTTTTGCCTAAGCTGAAGAACTCAACATGCTTCAAAACTTCTCTTTCCTTGCCTTATATATAGCAATCAGATTGCCAAAATTAAAGTGAATAAAAATAATAAGTTAAATGCTCTTCTTTGAGATTAAGCAAAGATGAACTCATTCTGACTAGGCTATTTTGGTTTAATGGGTCAATTCACAGCTCTTGTTGTTGGCAGGAAACAGGCAGAGAAATAACTGCAGCGAAGCGATTAACTCTGCGTTTTCTGCGAGCTTTTGAATGGCATTTTATTGTTCTTGCTCGGACGGGTCAGGTCACAGGAATGACGGGCTAAGTCTGCAAAAATGTATGTTGTGCGATCAGTCGAGCTGCCCCAATTCTTCGAGCCGGTTGCGTGGAGAGAACATATAGCGGAATAAAAAAGGTGCGGCGCAATGCCGCACCTTCCAAGGAGGAAGAGAAGCTTCGATTCTTTGTTACAGGGAGAGGGAGCGGTTCTGCAGCTCTAATACCCTGTCGAAATCCTCATACTCCAGGGCGCCCATACGTACCAGTATTTCTCCCAGCGGCTGCCTGCTGTACTTCTGGTGTTCAAGGGCAAAATCAAGATCCTGAGGCAGAATCATCTCGTCCACGACCAGCAGGGATCCGATAGGCACTTTTTCCTTGCTGCTGTTCACAAGCGTCGTTGCCAGGCTTTCCATAGAAGTAGCCCCTTTCTGTTCATGGAGGTAAATGCACAGTTTTTATTGTTATGACAATATTTTAATGCTACAAGGCCCATTTGTCAAGTAAAAATTGTAAATACAATAAAAAAAGTTTATATCCGGCGTCGAAATGTATTAACATATTGAAAAATTGATATAAACCTGGGAAGTGCATTTTGGACGCAGAATTCGTCGTGTGCTTAGTCAAACGATAAGATCGGATAAATGCGGATAAAAAAAGATAGAAAAAATATTTTGATGCTGAAAACAGTCTCACCGTTATGGCGAAGTTTCTTTCCGCCTGGATGTTTTGTTTTATCAGCGAATATCTGCGCTCATCTGCGTCCAACTGCCGTTTTTAGACATAATAGACTTCGTTGCCAGGGAATATAAGCTGCGGAACCGAGAATAGTGGATGTATGGCTTACTGCCAATATTGCAGTTGTTAGGCGCGAGGCGTCATCGTTCCCGGCTGATGACATCGGACCGGTCGTCGTCTTTAGAGCGTGTATTTATGAAACCCCTCTTTTTTGTCATGCCGGCTCCTGAGTGCCGTCCGCTTGTTTGCGCCGTGCCTTTTCCCCGTGCATGCATTCGTAAAATTGCCTTGACTTTATCGGCCTTTTATCGAATAATCGCCAAGCTTAATCGCGATATCGGCATCCTCGCAAAATCCGAAATAGTATTCTCATTGCAGTGCTTCCCTGACGGAACTCAATCATGATTATTACCGACTTACAACACGTTGATCAACAGGTTCCCATGACGCCTGCTCTCAGGAAAGCGATCGGTTTCCTGCGGCTGCGCGGCGTCAACGACCTTCCCGACGGCACGGTGGAGATCGATGGGACGAACGTGTTTGCCATTGTGCAGCGATATGATACGGTGAAGACCGATGTTCCGAAGTTCGAATATCATCAACAGTATATTGACGTCCAGTTCATCGCGTCGGGCGAGGAGGTCATCGGCTGGGCGCCCCGGGAGCGCATGCTGCTCACCGAGGCCTACGACGCAGGCAAGGACATCGCCTTCGGAACCGTGGAAAAAGGGAAATGGACTGCCGCGTATCTTCAGGCAGGGCAGTTGGCCGTGCTTTTTCCCGAGGATGGCCATGCCCCAAAAAATGCGGCCGGCGCTGAATCGTCCGTCATGAAGATCGTGGTCAAGGTTGCCAGGTGAACAAGCGAGGCCGGGTACGAAATTCAGAAGGCAGTATGCCGTATGCCATGTACGAAATCCAATCTCCATCAGCGCGGTTATGATAAAATGTATCTATGAAGGACACCCCTGAAAAAAATAATCCTGCGAACGGAAGCAAGCGGGAGACAGCCGATCAAGCAGGGGTAACAAAGCCCGCGGATTATTTGCGGGCAGCCAGAACCCACCTCCGAAACAACGAGCAGAAGAAGGCATTCGTCCTCCTGCAGCAGGCCGCCGTGCAGTTCCCTGACGAGCCGGTCATCCTCTCTTATTTCGGCTGTCTGCAGGCACTGGTGGATAAAAAATACCGGAGCGGGATAGAAACCTGCAAGAGGGCGTTTACGCTGCTCAAGGGCAAAGAGATCGACGACGTTGAGAAGTTCTATCCGCTTTTCTATCTGAATCTCGGCAGGGCGTATCTCGCAGCGAAAAAAAAGCAGGACGCGATCGATGCCTTTACCAGCGGGCTCAAGTACGACCGGAGCTACAGCGAACTCCTGAAGGAATTACGCGGGTTGGGGGTGAGGAAACAACCTCCGATCCCGCTCCTCGGCCGGTCGAACCCGATCAATAAGTATATTGGTCTGTTGCTGCACAAGGACAGCAAGAATCCGCGAAAAGGCGGAACGAAGAGGACGACCTAGCGACTCAGAGAACTCAAATTTCGTCAATCGAAAAGTTTTGACAATCTCGTAAGAAGTCGTTTTTGAGGCATCGTTCATGCTTCGACAAGCTCAGCACGAACGGAAAATCAATAAGTTAAACCGTTCACCCTGAGCCTGTCGAAGGGTGATTCTGACTTTTTACGAGTTCATCAGTTTTCCCTGCTCCCTGAAACCTGGCCGGCCCGCAAAAAAATCTGCCACACTGCGAGGTCGCAACGCGAGAAAAGCATCCGCCGTTTTTTTTCCATCCTGTAAAATTTCGACTTGACTCTCTTTCGTCCTTTGCGTAATATCAACGCCGTCTGATGCCGTGATCCTCGCCGGCTATTTCCGTACCGAAGGAGAGCTTTATGGATCCATGCCCGTGCGGCTCAAATGTTTCCTATGATTCATGCTGCCGGCCGCTCATCAAGGGCGAGCAGAAGGCCTCGACGGCGGAGCAGCTTATGCGCTCCCGTTACAGCGCCTACGTGAAGAAGGAGCTCGACTACATTCTTGCCTCCCTGCATCCGGACAGCCGGGCCGATTATGACGAAAAAAGCAGCAGGGCCTGGGCGGAAAGCGCCCTGTGGCACGGGATCAAAATTTTGAAGACCGTGGCCGGAGGAGCGGACGACAACGAAGGCCAGGTGGAGTTTCTCGTGTCCTTTACGGAGAAAGGGCTCAGGCAGGAACACCACGAACTGTCCTCGTTCAGGAAGAAAGACGGGACCTGGTACTTTGCTGCGGGCAAGACCATGCCCAAACCGGTTTTCCGCGCAGCCCCCAAAACCGGCCGCAACGATCCATGCCCCTGCAACAGCGGAAAAAAATACAAGAAGTGCTGCGGACAATAAAGATCGGGCGCACAGCCCGGGCTGCTTTTTCCCGCGCCGCACAGAACAGAATGGAACAACGTAATGATGCAAAAAAAAGACAAAAACCAGATCCTTCAGGAATTTCACCTGCGCCAGTCGCGCCAGATCATCGCCATAGCGATAACGCTCTTTTTCGTGCTCCTTGCCGCGGTGCTCTATAAGCGGCCGGACGTGTTTTGGACCTTCTCGAAGAGCGTGCTCTACAGCATGCAGATCGTCACCATAGCCGTCTTCCTGGTATTCACCGCCTACAACTGGACCTGTCCGTCCTGCAAAAAGGGTCTGGGCAGCGATATCAACAAACGGGTATGCAAAAAGTGCGGAGCCAGGCTGCGCTAGCCGGCAGGGCAGCCCGACGCCGTTGCGCCTGAGCTGTCACGACATCAGTTCCTTGATATTCTTGATGACCTCATTCACCACCTGCTGCGCACTGCCGTAGAGCATCCGCGTGT
>JAJYKN010000056.1 GCA_021788515.1 Nitrospirota bacterium
CCTTGGCGCATGCCTGATCGCAGATGCGGTTGATCGGGCCGGGCATAAGGCAACCCTCCTCGACCTTATGTTCGAAAAGGACCCGGAGCGCGCGGTCAGCAAGGCCGTAAAGCGATGCCGATATGACGCCGTGGGGCTGTCGGTCCGGAACATCGATAATAACTCGATGCAGGAACCGGCCTATTATATCGGGGACCTCGCTTCCATGGTCCTGCGGATCAGGGCCGAGACCGATGCTCCCGTGATTCTCGGGGGAGCGGCCCTGTCGATTATGCCGCAGGAGATCCTGCGCGCAACAGGCGCGACCTGCGCTGTCAGGGGCAGCGGGACTGCGGTTTTCCCCCGGCTTCTCGATCGATTGAGCTCGGGACAGCCACTGGATGATCTTCCGGAGGTCATTGTCCAAGAGCGGGGAGAGGGCACGAGGGTTGCGGCTGATCCCGCAACGTTCAGCGGAGGCAATACCCCGGATTATTCGCGCTGGATCGATGTCAATGCCTATCGCTCCCGTCTGGCTACCGTGCCGATCCAGACCAAGCTGGGTTGCGGGTTCAAATGCGTGTACTGCACGTACCCTGCCATCGAAGGAGAAGGCCGCTTTTTGCAGGACCCCGGAATCACGGCGAATTCCGTTCAGAAGCTGGCAATGAGCGGGTTCAGGGATTTCGAGTTCGTGGACAGCGTGTTCAATGCGCCCCCTGAGCACGCATTGGCTCTCTGCGATGCTCTCGCCCGCAAGCAACTGCCCGCGCGGTTTCAAAGCATGGATGTAAATCCGCTTTTTCTGAACGATGACCTGCTTTTTGCCATGGAACGAGCGGGCTTTAGCGGCATGGGCATGACCGTGGAAAGCGCGTCTGATCCCGTGCTTTCAGGGCTCCGGAAGGGCTTTACCGCGGCCCACGTGCACAAGGCTGCTGAGACCGTACGGCGCCGCAACGTGCCGTGCCTCTGGATCTTCATGTTCGGCGGACCCGGCGAGACGGAAGACACGGTCCAGGAAACACTGCGCTTTGCCGAGAAGGAGATCAGGCCTGCGGATGCCGCGTTTTTTACGATTGGGATCCGAATCTATCCGGGCACAGGGCTCGAAACGATCGCTCGGAAGCAGGGCGTGCTCTCCCTTCCTCCCGCTGAAATGCTTTCGCCGATATTTTATACATCTCCCGGCGTGGACCCCTGGCGGATGGAGCAGCAGGTGCGTAATTCAATTCAACGGCACATGAATTTCATGTGCGCCGATTCCCTCAGTTTCCCCTATCTGCCGGCTTTTCATCAACTCGGCTGTTGGCTGGGCCTCACAACGCCGCTGTGGCGGCATACGCGCCATATCCGGAGGGGGTTGCGATTTTTCGGCATGGATGGGTAGCCCCCCGCGTTGACGGCGAAGAAAGGAATTGTCCATGATCGAGCCGCGAACAAACAGCGGGGCGCATATTGCGTCGATTGCCACTGCAACGCCTCCTCTTGCAGTCAGTCAGGACGCGCTCGAACAACTGGCGCGCAAACACTACCAGGGGAGGTTAAGCTCGCGAAGCATGTCGCTCATCCACGCCCTCTTCTCTCATCCGAGCATCAAACAAAGAAACCTGGCGATCGACGATGCGCAGGACCTCGTGGATGAAGACGTGGACGCCCGCGTTGCACGCTTCACGAAGTGGTCTCAGGACCTCTCGGCCCAGGCGATCAACCGGGCGCTGGAGCGCGCAGGCCTCGGCGTTGCTGATGTTGACGGCCTGGTCGTGAATACCTGCACCGGGTATATTTGTCCGGGGATCTCGACCTATCTGATCGAGAAGCTGGGCCTTTCGCGGAACGTGAGGGTGTACGATCTCGTGGGGAGCGGATGCGGCGGAGCGATCCCCAATCTGGAAGTCGCCGAATCGCTCCTTGTGCGGAAAGGGAAGGGTGTCGTCGTGAGCGTTGCAGTGGAGATCTGCACCGCCACGTTCCAGATGGACAACGACCTCAGTCTGCTCTTGTCAAACACGCTCTTCGGAGACGGAGCAGCAGCTGCCGTGCTCTGGTCAAAACCGGAGGGATACGAACTGGTGGCGTCCGCGAGCCAATATGTTCCGGAAAAGAGGGAGCATATCCGGTATGTGCACAAGAAGGGACAGCTCCATAACCAGCTTTCGCTCAGACTTCCCGACCTCATAAAAAAGGCCGCGGCCCAGGTTGTGTCCGATGTGCTGGAGCCCCTGTCCCTCACGCCCCGGGACATCAAGCACTGGGCGCTCCACAGCGGGGGAGAAAAGGTCATCAATGCCCTGCGGGACGAGATCGGACTTTCGGAAGACCAGGTGGGCGCCACACGCCACATATTGGCCGAGCACGGCAACATGTCGTCCCCCACGGTCTGGTTCGTGCTTCGCGAGCTCGAAAAACGGGGAATTGCTTCGGGCGACTGGTGCATCATGGTGGCTTTCGGCGCCGGGCTTTCCGCGCACGCCTATTTGCTCAGAAAGAAGTGATTTGCATATCCCGTTGTAACGTTCGGAGCCTTCCGCAAGTTCATATTCCCCCGGCGAGCAGCACTGCATGAAGCAAAAGCTTTTCCGGTAAAATGAAGGTTTTTAACCTTAGCGAGAAGGCCGGATCATGCATTGAAATCGACGAAGAAATAAGGTATAGTTTTGCTATGATGGTCAACAACAATACACCGTGCCTGGTTTGCGGATCAGCGACTATGCTTCTCAAGAGGGCGGAATCATTCGTCTGCACCTTTTGCGGGAGCAGCGAACAAGGCCATAGCAAATGCCCGGAGGGGCACTTCATCTGTGAAGCCTGCCGAAAAAAGACCGCGCTTCAGGTCATCGAGGATATTGCCCTTTCCACCGCGAGCCAGGACCCTCTTGCGATCGCCGAACTCATGATGGCCCATCCCGGGCTCCCCATGCTCGGGTGCGAACATGCGTCTATCGTTGCCGGCGCGTTCATGGCCGCGCTCAGGAACTCACCCTACGGGAGCGGCAAGATCACGAACGACGATATTAAGGAGGCCTTCAAACGGACAACGAAGCAGGCAGTCAGCGGACACTGCGGCCTCACCGGCGTCTGCGGCATTGCGCCTGCAGCGGGGGCCTGTTTTTCGATCTTTCTGGGCGCGCGGTGCGGGTCCGACAGCGAGCAGAAGATCACGATGGAGGCCGTGATCAGAGTTGCAAGGGTCATAGCAGATTTGACCGGGCCGAGCTGCTGCAAGGCCTACGCTCGCGCCGCGATCACGGAGGCAAGCGCCGTGTTCGGCGAACGGTTCGGGATCATTCTTCCGGTCAGGAGCGGCGCCGCACTCTGCAGGCACAGCGGGAAACATCCCCACGGATGCAGGGAAGAGAAGTGCCCATACTATCAGAAGCCGTCCCGGGACATCTTTGCCGAGGGGTCGTTCGTGCCCGGCATGGTTTGCACGTCCTGAAGACCCTATTGACCGTCCGGTCGGACGGAGTCGCTGAACATTGAACCCGGAACTTTGAACGTATCGTATGACCTCAACCCACATCTATTCCTGCCCGAACTGCGGCAGGCCCATCGAAGCAGACCGGTATGTCATGCGGCCGGACGGGTCCTTTCGCTGCGAACACTGCTATTTCAACGACACTTATCTCGAAGGAGTGGTCCACTTCATCGATACGGCCTACCTCGTGACTCTCGAGGCGTTTGTGAACGCCATCGACGCGAGGGAGCACGAGGTCGGGAACCATTCCCTCCGCGTTACCGAGTATTCCCTCATTATCGCAAACGCCTGTGAAGTGCGGGGGCGGGACTTGGTCGACCTGTACTGCGGCGCTCTTCTGCACGATATCGGCAAGATCGGCATTCCCGATGCGATCCTGCTGAAGCCCGGGCCTTTGGATGCCGAGGAACAGAAGATCATGCATACGCACCCCGAGATCGGCTTTCGGATCATCGGCCACATCGGTTATTTTGCCCGTGCCGCCGAGATCATCCGCAGCCATCACGAGCACTTCGACGGCTCGGGCTACCCACGGGGGCTCAAAGGGGACGCTATTCCGCACGGGGCGAGGGTCTTTGCCGTGGCCGATGTCCTCGATGCAATGACGGTGAAACGCTCCTACCATGAGGCACGTTCCTTCGAGGAGGTGCTCGAAGAGATCACGAAAGCCGCGGGAACGATCTACGATCCAACCGTGGTCCAGGCGGCCTTCAAGGCATCGGATGAGCTCAAGGAATATATCGGGAGGATTGTGTTCAATGGAATGGACCTCCAGGCATGATGAGGTCCTATTGAATCTCAAACAGGGTCAAAGGTGTTTCACGCGGAGCACGCAAAGGGCGCAGAGTTAGTCAGTTATACGAATGAAATTCTGCTCAAAATGGATAGAAAAAATCGACAGGATAACAGGATTGAGAGGAAGTTATTTAAAGCAAAATCCGCACTTACCCGAAGTTATCCTGTAATCCTGTCAAAAGCTTTTCCGGCTTGTCCGGGTTAGGGCAAAGGCGCAAGATGACTGCGTTGGTACTTGCCTCAGGAGCTTTCGGGCGTCAACCCGGGATCGGGGAGGCAAACTGGACAATAAGATTCCCCCTGGTCCAGGGGGCAGACATGGCTTCACCCAAAACAGCAAATGCAAGCCCTGGTTGGCAGGTTGCAGTCAGGGCACGTCTCTTCACGTTCGGCCTCCATTGCGATATTCCCCTCTTTTGCGGAGCGTTCTCCTGTTTATGCGCTCCGAATAATAGCTTGTTCTTTGGTTTTTAACAAGGCGGAAATATTCTTCTCGCAGGAGCCGGAAGGTCGGCATGCTCCCTGTTGACTGGCTGGAAAAAGCTTCCCTCTTCTTTGTGCAGCTATAGGCTGACGCAGGCAGAAGCAATTTTCGTGTAGTTTTTACACACCGGCCATCCCTCCTTTCCTATCTCCCTTTGGTTCGGCCTAAACAAGCAGCTTGAGATAACTTGGTGTTTAGAAATAGAATTTGACAGTGTCATGACCGGGTGTTATAGATTAATCAACAGTACAGAGAGATTCCGATGAAGCCTGACCCTTCGCAAAAAGGGTGAGCAAAAGCGGCGGGTCTTTCCGGGGGGAGGAGGCCGAGCTGCCGAAGGATGAAAACCTTGGGTGAGCGCGGCCTTTTTTCGTGGAGCCCCCTTCGGCAGGAGCCGGGGGATTGCAAATCGCGGGATTAACCCTATTGTACAAGGAGGTGCATATGTATACTTCAATTACTGTAAAGCAGGTGCTGCGAACGAAGGGACAGGGGTTTCTCGCCATCGGTCCCGGGGCGACAGCCTACGATGCGCTCGAGCTCATGGCGGATAAGAACATCGGTGCGCTGCTCGTGGTGGACAACGGCAGGCTCATCGGCGTGTTTTCTGAACGGGATTATGCCCGGAAAGTGATCCTCAAAGGAAAGTCGTCGAAGAATACCCCTGTGCGGGAGTTGATGAGCAGCCCGCCGATCTCGGTAGCTTCCGATACGACATTGCGCGATTGCATGGTGTTGATGACGGACAAACACATCCGCCATTTGCCGGTCCTGGACCATGGGGCGCTCATGGGGGTCGTGAGCATCGGCGACGTGGTCCATACGATCATTTCGGAACAGGAATCGACGATCGAAGAGCTGCAAGAATATATCGCCGGTACGGGTTACCGGGCG
This sequence comes from Nitrospirota bacterium, assembly GCA_021788515.1. Classification (GTDB taxonomy): domain Bacteria; phylum Nitrospirota; class UBA9217; order UBA9217; family UBA9217; genus JAJYKN01. The sequence continues at coordinate 5,631 of JAJYKN010000056.1, forward strand.
TAGGTTTTGTAGCAAACTCGCTGGTGGTTTGTTGCATGTGAGCGGTGGTTTGTGCTGTACCTGTGCGAACGTTCAGCAAGGTTTACAAAACGTTTTGAGTGGTTCGACGGGCCCACCAGGAACGGATAAAAGCCGATCGTTTCAATACTTTCGCCGTTCGCCCTGAGCTTATCGAAGGGTGAGAGGAGGGTTTTTCCATCCGTCGCCCGTCTCTTTTCCAGGTACCGTTGTCATCCGCAGGTCACACTTTTATATTCAGCATCGGCAGCCTCAGCCGCTGCCGCTTGTTCTCTCCCTTGAACAAATGCTCCTTTCTCTGCGGCACGTCGCCGCGTTCTCCCTCGTGCTGGGCCTGCAGTTTCGTGGGCAGGCTTGCCGCATGCTGGACCGCATGCTTGCCGAACTTTCTTGACAGCCCATCCACGCACTCATAAAGCTTCGCCATCTTTTCAATCTTTGTCGTATCGTCGAAGAGCGTATACTGGACCCCTGATTCGGCTACCAGTCCGGCGAGCACGACGCCGGTCTGGCGAAAGAGCGTATGGGGGCGATAGAGCTGCTCAAAGCTCTCGCGCAAAGGCCCGAAAAGCTCGACAGGGTAGGCAGTCGGGCGGCTGAGTTTGATCTCCACGCCGCTGCCCGTAAAGTCCTGGGTCCGCAAAAAGACGACGAGCCTCGTTGCCGCGAGTTTATAGCGCCGCGCCTTGATGCAGGCGCTTTCGAGGTTCTTCGAGACCTGCGCAAAAACGAAGGTCTTGTCCTGCGAGGGAGGGGTGAAGGTCTTCGCCTTGCTGATGGACTGGTAGCTGCTCTTCGTCTCCGTGACCACGGGATACACACTCCTGCCGTTCAGCTCGTGCCATACTTCCCAATAGGGCTTGGAGAGATACTGCAAGACGAACTGCTCGTCTTTTCTCGCGAAGTCCAGGGCGGTTGTGATGTTGTGCTTGTTCAGGAAGGCAGCGGTGTTCGGCCCGATGCCCCAGACCTTTTCAATGGGGAGTTTTGCCAGGTACAAGTGGACCTCCCTGCCGGGGATCATGGTGAGGCCGTCCGGCTTGTTGTGTTTTGACCCGATCTTTGCCAGGACCTTGGAAAGGCTTACGCCCGCGGACACGGCGATGCCGAGCTCCTGCTTGATGGTGGCTCGCATCTTCTCGGCGATCGATTCATAGGGACCGTGAAAGCTCCGCCGGAGGCCCGTGAGGTCCACAAAAGCCTCGTCTATGGAATATTCCTCAACATCAGGGGAAAAACGCCTCAGGATCTCGAACATCCGGACGGAGAACAGGCTGTAAGTCTCGTAATCCGAGGGAAGGATCACGGCGTCGGGACAGATCTTCTTTACATCAGACAGCCGCACCCCGCGTGTAATGCCTTTGGCCTTTGCCTCGTAGGAAGCTGCCGCGACAATGCCGCGCTCCTTGCCGCAGATCACCGGCCTGCCCTTGAGCTCGGGATGGATCGCCTGCTCGCAGGACGCAAAGAACGCGTCGGCGTCGATATGCATGATGGCGCGGGGCCAGGAGGAGAGGGAGATGAATTGATTGTCCATGGTTTCTACACAAAGGTACAACGTGCGGGTGTGGAGCGCGTCTTTTGCGCGTCGGGCTCGGCCCGCATGGTTAAAATCATTGTCGGGTTTTACTTCGTTCTACCCGACCTACCGTCTACTATTCATTTTTGGATGTTCGTCAGGAAGTCCCGCATCTACAAATATGTTTCCGGTTCCTTCCTTGCACTGCACTTCACGGTCAGCTGCGCCATAACCTGCTGGATCCTGGGCTCCTGCATTACTCTCGCCTTG
>JAJYKN010000057.1 GCA_021788515.1 Nitrospirota bacterium
GGCTACTAAACTGGAACTGATAAAGCTTCTCTTCATATTTACTTCCTCCTTTTTGCGTTTTTATTGCATAAAAAAAACGCCCTTCCCAAAACAAATTGGGAAAGGCGTTGCTGAACCGGAAAGCAGAACAGAGAGATAGTTATTTTGAGCAGGAGCGTGCACGTCATTTGAAGCGCAGCAAGGGAAATAAAGCTTATACAAATTGGCTAAATTGTACAGCTTTCGTATTATAATGCAAGAAAAAAATGCACTTTAGTGCAACTATTCTGATAGCCACTAAGTATGGCTAACTCGTCAGCCTCGACATCTTCTCAAGGGCGAATTTTGTTCAGGGAGCTGGTATCGGATTTGGGTTCACGTGCCCTGCACTCGCGTGAACACTTGTAAGCGCTGGGTGCAGGCGGAGGCGTAGCCTGCTCTTGCGTAAACGCGGCCATAAACGGAGGGCGCGGAGTAATTATGAAAAAAGGAATTGAACGTGGAGCGGCAGAGGCATCGGTCGCGGTTGTCTCAAAAAAGTCAAAACTGATCAGTTAAGAACCAAGTGTTGCAGTGAGGGTGCAATTCGGCGCAGTGTTTTACTGGATTGACGAATCCCCAACTGTCTCTGTAACCTTTTTCGCTGGCGGTCGTCTTATGGGCATACATGCATGGCGCAGCGCAAGAGTACTCGCCTCGGCCGAGGAGCTGCGAAGTGCAAGGCTGTCGATCGAAAAGGCAGGGACCACGGAAAACACACCAACGAAAAGGAGGAATCACCATGTTTACGAAACAGATAGCTGTTGTGATAGCCGCAAGCTTCCTGTTTTTCGGCATTACAGGGCTTGCAGCAGCGAAAGAAAAGGCTGCCGGGTATCCGATCATCGCTCAGGACCAGACGCGGGACCAGTTGCGGGACGGCACCGGCGGTGGTGTCCCGGATCAGACCAGAGGCCGTGACCGGCTGAAAGATGGGACCGGCACACCTGCTGCGGATCAGACCCTGGACAAGACGCAGGCCCAGGACCGGTTGAAAGACGGGACCGGGGACGGCGCTCCGGATCAGCTCCGGGATCATGACCGGATCCATGATCGTATGGGTACGGGGGCCGGCAGCAGGGGCGGCAACGGAATGGGCGGCGGCATGAGAGGTTCAGGGCGGTAGCATTCGACTTCGCTGGAGCATCGCTCCTGATGCTCCAGCATCTTTGTTTATCGCCAGCCTCGACATCTTCTGGCTTAAGGATGAGTCCCTCGAAGCCTCCGACAACCTACCCGATACCAACGTCATCGCACAGGAGCATCTTAGCATCAGGTCTTTACTCTTGACATTCTCCTTCCCCGGGCACTTTTCCGCATTTCTTTCCCCCTTGTTAGTCTTAGTCGTTCAGCAATATTGACATACCTACTATGATAGTCTATATTATAGCTAATTATTGTAAGGAGGTTTTGCATGAAAACCGTAACCGCGCTCGATCTGCGCAAAAAACTGGGCAGCGTCCTCAATTCCGTGGCGGAAGGGCATGAAGCGGTAACGATCACCCGGGCTAACAAGCCGCTTGCGGTCATCATCTCCGCTGAGGAGTACCAGGACAAGGTGCTGAAAGGCGACCGGGGGAGGAAGCTTAAGGAACTGTCCGCTAAAATGGATGCCTGGAAGAAGGAGCACCGGAAAGAGACAGCTCACGTAGACATCGCAAAGGCCGTTCGGGAAACACGGGATCGCAGATGATTGTCCTGGACGCCTCGGTTGTCCTGAAGTGGATATTCGATGACGAAGACGGCGCGGTCCCGGCAACCCGTTGGAAGGATGCTCATGTCGCCGGCCATGAAATCGTAGCGGTACCGGACCTGCTGTTCTACGAGATCGGCAACGTGCTGGCGGCGAAGACGCGGCTTTCCGAAGCGGCCATTGCAGAGGCATTTTCGCTTCTCTGGGATTTCTCTCTCGAACGGTTCGATCTCGGACTGGAAGAATTTCAGGGCAGCCTTGCCCTGTCCAGGAAATACAAAATAACCCTCTATGACGCTGCTTATGTTGAGCTCAGCAGGAGGCTCAAATGTACATTCGTAACCGCGGACAAAAAACTGTACGAAAAGATCAAAAGCATAAAAACGGTCGAGCTGCTATAACAAAGAAAGCCGCCATTGGTACGGCTGTAGGATTCTGCCCTCATTGCATGGGTTTGGGGAACATGAGGGCGCTACGGCCGGTTTGTGCAGCTGCCCGGGAGGGGCACGCATGATCGCAAATCTCTTCAACCCGGACAACTATTCGTTTACGTTCCATGCCGCGGGAGTATTTGCATCAGGGATCGGTATTTTATGCTTCGGCATCCTGATGCTCTGGCACGAACGGTCCCGCGTCGGCATCCGGAACCTGATCTTTTCGCTGGCCGAGAGTGCCTGGCTCCTGTCGTTCGGCATGGCCTATGCCAGCCGGGACGATGCCCTGGGGTTTCGGTGGTTCGTGATCGGCTACTTCGGTTTTGCCTTCTTCCCGGCTGCGCTCGTTGCCGTGAACGCGTCGATCCTGCAGCGCGAACGGGAGCTGAGGGGCTGGGTCCGGGGCTGTTATGGCCTCTCCCTGGGGTTCCTGATCGTTCTCCTCGGAACCAACCTCTTCATGACAGGTCTCCATCACTATTCCTGGGGCCGGTACCCCGCGTACGGACCTGTCGGGATTCTCTTTATCTGCTACGCGGTCGTCGCGGGCGGCGCGTCCCTCGTCCTTTTCTTTCGCGCGTACCGGAACAGCACCCATCCGCGGTTCCGGGCGAGGAACCGGGGCTTCCTGATCGCGGCCCTGATCGGGTTCCCCGCATACATCGATTTCCTGCCCAAGCTCGGGCTCGCGGTCTATCCGGTCGGATACCTTGCCGTCGCCGCCTATGCACTGTATGCATCCCGCATCATCCTGAAGTACCGGATGGTCGATATCACCCCTGAAGTCGCGACCAGGCAGATCCTCGAGACTATGCAGGGCGCGGTCATTGTAGAGGACCTGGAAGGGAAAATCCGGGTGGTGAACCGCACGGCGCAGGAGATGCTGGGGTACGAAAAAGAGGATTTGCTCGGGAAAGACCTCGCGGCAATCCTCCCCGGCGGGGTTGATTTGCGGAACACGATCAGGACAGGGGACAGGGCCGCGGCACAGGAAACGGTCTGGATCGGCAGGAACGGCGCGCACTACGAGGTGAACCTCTCCGCATCGTCCCTGACCGACGACCGGGACCAGACGTTGGTGGGGATCGTCTACGTGGCGCTTGACATAACCAAGCGCAAGCAGGCGGAAGACAGGCTCAGAAAGTATTCGGACGAACTGCGCGCGGCGAATAAAAAACTGGAGGAGCTGGACCGGCTCAAGTCGGAGTTCGTCTCCACCGTGTCGCACGAACTCCGCACCCCGCTCACCTCGATCAAGGCAAACGCCGAGCTGCTCCTCTTCAGGCCGGCGCTGCAGGAGGAAAAAAAGCACCGGCTGCTGAAGACGATCAACGAAGAGAGCGACCGCCTGACCAGGCTCATCAATGACCTGCTCGACCTTTCGCGCATCGAGGCGGGCACCGGGCAGTGGCGCAGGGACGAGGTCTCGATGAATGCGGTCATCCAGAGTTCCCTGGACTCGATCCTCCCCCTGCTCCAGAAAAAGGGATTTGTGCTGAAGACCGCCGTCGCCGAGGCCCTTCCGGCGGTTTCCGGCGATAGCGACCGGCTCGTCCAGGTCATGAACAACCTGCTGTCCAATGCCGTGAAATTCACCTCGACCGGCGGCGTGATCACCGTAACAGCGCACCAGGAAGGTCCGCAGATCGTCGTGTCAGTGCAGGACACGGGGATGGGGATCCCCGCGGAGGACCTTGATTCGATCTTCGACAAGTTCCACCGGTCCCGGGACCAGGTCATGATGCAGACGGAGGGAACGGGCCTGGGCCTTACGATCGCGCGCCAGATCGTGGAGTACCACGGAGGGGCGATTCATGTTTCGAGCGTGTACGGAGCGGGCACCACGATGACGTTTACCCTTCCGGTCAGGGGACGGTCCGCGGCGCACGAGCACAGGGAGGAAACAGCCGTTGTGCATGAAGGCGGCGCGAACCTGTAAGGTGCGCGAGGTGCCTTCATATGATTATCAGGTCTACCGCCCGTCGGCCGCATTCGGATGACAAATTCGCCGCCCTATGGTAGAATATTGTACAAATTGTACAGAATAACCTTGCTTGAGGGGTGCACAAATGAAGACGATCATATCCATATCTGAAGCCCGGAAACAATTGCCGGGCATCATAAAAAAGTTGAGAGAGTCGCCCGATACGGTATACCAGGTGACCGTGCACGACGAAGTCGTTGCGGAGATCAAGACCTCTCCCCGGGTCAAACCGGGAGAAGCAGCAAAGCAGCTTCTCGCCCTGCGGAAGCGAACCGCTAAACAGGGCAGGCGATATTCTCGCGGAGTGTCATGAGCAGTCAGTCACGCTGCATACCACGTGGGATATCGTCAGCGAGACCGTCACCCTTCTTCGATATCGGGCAAGCTATAAGACGGCGGTTCAGTTCCTGGATGTGATAAAGCCGGCCTTGGCGATCGTACGGTATGATGATTCAGTCCGGTCGGCCGCGGAAGAAATATTTAAAAAGCTTTCAAAGGACAAAAAACTCTCCTACTGCGATGCACTCTCTTTCGTGATAATCACGGGTCTGCTCGATGATATGCCCTGCCTGACCTTTGACCATGATTTCAGAACTCTCGGCCTGGTGGTTTATCCTGCATAGGCAGTTACTGCAAGAAGAACAACCAAGGACAGTAGGCATAATGGCTGACAGTTGAAAATCAAGCGACCGGCCCCTTGTAGAGGAGGAATCTTTCCGGACAGCTTACCCGGGAAGCATTCGTCGCTATGATGAATTGATTCAGACTGGACATTTTCGACTGCCTGTAGTAGTGTTCTGAACGAGGTTCTTAACGCCGATGAATCCCGCGACTTGCAATTCCGGCTCCTGCCGGAGGGGGCTTCACTGCCAAACAACGGGGTCACGCAGGGCATCGAATCGGCAATGGAGTGAAAGGGGAAAGATCACCATGAATCGCAGGGAAATGATCAAGGAATACAAAAAAACCATCCAGCCCATGGGAATCGTGCAGGTCAAAAACATCAGGAACAACCGGGTGTACCTTGCGGCAAGCGCCAATATGCCCGGGATGATCAACAGCATCCGTTTTCAGCTCAGGATGGGGACCTTTCTCCCCAGCCCCGGCCTGGCACAGGACTGGAGAGAACTGGGAGAGCAGAGCTTCGTTGTCGAGGTCCTGGACGAACTCAAGCCCGTAGACGATCCTGCGTACGATTACAGGGATGACTTGAAAGCTCTTGAGGCGATGTGGCTGGAGAAGCTCAAGCCCTTTGGAGAGCACGGATACCATTGATATTGAGAAGCCCGGGTTTAAAAGCCCTTGGCAGGCCGTTTCGCCCTTCGTAAGCTCCCATGCGATCAAAAGCAAAAAAAAGACTTCGCGCTGCACTCGTCGTTGTCGCCCTGCTGCTTCTCTTCCCCGCGTGGTTCGCCTATCAGCTCGGCATCATTCCCCGCCTGGATTGCATCCAGACCTTCCACGCACCGGTCTTCGGACCGGACGGCCGGGACGTCTATTACCTGACCAGGGACGCCTGGGGCATCTCCTGGGGGCCCGGCATGGAATTTTTCACCCCGCCCGCTGCGGTGATCGTGCTCCGCGACCGGTTCTCCCTTCAGCGGACCAGCCGCGAAACAGGGGAAACAACGACGCTTCATACCTGGCGCGTGCCGCACCCGTTCACGCCGGTAACGTGCTACCGCAATTATCTCTTCGGCATCCCCGAGTGCGAGCTCAGGTGGGCAGGCAGCACGCTTCATTACAAGATAGGCCTCGACTTTCTTCCCAATGGCCCGCCGGGCTCTTCGGTCAATGAATGGACCATCGGGTCCTGGAGCTCGGTTACGGCGGATCGTATCGAAGCGGACACGTGGAAGTTCGGCTATCACACGACGGACCGCTGGACCGAACAGGTACTTTCCGGCCCCTTTGAGATCGTGGACTATAAGAGCCGGGCGCTCCTCCTCTACGATTCCGGTACGCAGACGCGAACGCTCCTCCGCGTTTCCCGCCCCGGCGGGTCGCAGCTGCGGGAAGAAATTGCGACAGCGGAGCTGAAGGATTATTTGCACCGGCCGCAGCTGGAGCGGAGCAGGGCCATCCGTGAAACCTACGCGAAAACGGTTGCAGGCCTTCGGAGGCAGGGGCTGCCCGAAGGCGAAGCAATGCTGCGGGCCGATGAGGAAATGGAAAAAAAGGGCTATTATCCCAAGACCCCGAAACTGGAAGCCCGAAAGATCGAAAGCATCCCGCAGGGGGTAGCGGTCTTCCCGATCACGGAGGACGAGTTCCGGTTCGGTCTATTCCAGGACATCGAGGAAGCCATCGCAAAACCAGGCAGCGAGGTCCATTTTTCCGGGGAGTACATCATTCATCGGGATTTCGATACGAGCCGAAAGCTGAACGAGTATCTTGAGGCAGGGAATAGATCGTTTGTCGTCAAGACTGAGAAGGGGATGTTTCTTTTGACCGTCCAATAGCGTGCGTATCTTCAGGGCTGTAAAAATGGTTCTTCTGACTTTTATGCGGGCGGATCAGGCGTTTTTGAAACAGCTCATTGCTCGTCCGCCTGCACAAACCGCTCTTCCCGGAATGAAAATGCTCCTTAATCTGTTCTTTCCCCCCTTGCACATGCGCACCTTGTCACCTTTCTTGCGTGCCCAAGCGCCCAAGAAAGGTGACTGAAAGAAGGGCACCCGGCGAAAATCCCTTACGCCATGCTCGGTCGCCTGCACACAGCGTTGAGGAGCGCCCCGCGCGAGTGCAGGGTGTCCTCGGTACATTTCGGAAACTCGCCGGTAAAACTTTCTTTGTCCGCTCGCTCTTCCCCCTCAGGGGGAAGAGCGGGATGAGGGTGGATTCTATCAATCGGGCTCAGTGCCAAGGCGCGAGTGCAGGGTGCTGAGGCCGTAGGCCGAGTTTGCGCGATCGGGCGGATCTGGCCTTAGACGGGTCAAAAATTTCATTCAGGCTGCGAAGGGGATATGCAAGAAAATCGATAAAGGGTGAAAAACTACCCACACAAAACCCGGAAGATCCACAAAGTTTAAGGAGATTGCTTCGGGACCGGCGCCACCGATGCTGTCTATCATAAAAATCGGGCTTGCATTTCGCAAAAAAAAAGGTAAAATTCCACTTGTCGCTCGGCCCGCAAGCTGATCGAGTGCTTTATTTCTTATAAACTAAGGAGATTGATGATGAAACGGTTTACATTGGTATTTGCAGTATGTGCTTTGTTTTTTGTCGTTGCCGTCGGTTGTAATCGAACCAAGACGGAAGCCCCTGCGCCGCAGC
>JAJYKN010000058.1:0-6893 GCA_021788515.1 Nitrospirota bacterium
ATTATCCCAAATCCCGGATAACGAGTTTGCCCTTTATCCTGTTTTTTTTCGGCGTCATGCTCGTTACCCTGCGCCGCTTTGCGACGGCGTACCGGGGCAGCGCAAAGGGCACCGCCCACAAAAAGCGCGCCGGGACCTTATTGCTCGGCCATATCGTCACGTATCTGGCGTCGCTCGATTATATCGCTTCTTTCGGCATCCCGTGGTATCCCATAGGCTACATCCTGATATTCGCCTTCATCGGAATCTCCGTCCACTCCATAAGACGCTACCGCTTCATGGCCATCACTCCGGCCTTCGCAGCGCGGCAGATCATCGATACAATGAACGATGCGCTGATCGTGTTCGATCCCGATGGGGTCATCAGGCTGGTCAACCAGGCGACGTGCAACCTCTTCGGATATCACGAAAAGGAAATAGTCAATAAACGGCCCGCCGGAGGCATGGTCAACAGCATTGTTTTCGCCGAACAACTTGAGTCGATCGTCCGGGGCGAAACGGTCCGGAACCAGGAGCTGTTCTACCATACGCGGGAGAACGCCCTTCAAGCTCTCAGTCTGTCCACGTCGACCATGCTGAACCCGGCCGGCGAGCCGCTTGCCACTGTCTGCGTCGTGAGCGATATCACCGACCGAAAGCGCGTTGAGCAGGAACGGGAGCAGCTCATTACGCAGCTCCAGGAAGCCAACCGGAAGCTGCAGGCAGTCGATAAAATGAAGTCTGATTTCGTTTCCATCGTTTCCCATGAACTGCGTTCCCCGCTCACGACCATCAAGTCGTTCATCGAATTGATCCTGATGAAGCCGAACATGCCCGAGGAGAAGAGGACGAAGTTCATGAACACCGTCAACACCGAGACCGACCGCTTGCGGCGCCTGGTGAACGACATCCTCGATCTGGCCAGGATCGAAGCGGGATCGATGAAGTGGAAAATGGAAGAAGTGTCTGTTGAAGAGGTCATCCGGGACGCTGTCGCGAGCATGGGGCCGCTTTTTGAGAACAAAGGACTCCACATGACGACCTCCTTCGACGCTCCGCTCTCCGCCCTTACCGGAGACCGCGACCGTCTTGTTCAGGTCGTGATCAATCTCCTTTCGAATGCCGCCAAGTTCACGCCCCGGGGCGGCGCCGTCCATGTCGCGGTGCGCCAGGAACGGACACCGGACGGACAGATCGTCGTTGCAATTTCCGATACCGGCATCGGAATTCCAAAGGAAAGCCTGGAGCTCATATTCGAAAAGTTCCAGCGCTCCGGCGACCCGTCCGCCGGAGCAATTGAAGGCACAGGGCTGGGACTTGCCATAGCGAGGCAGATCGTCGAATACCACGGCGGCCGGATATGGGCCGAGAGCGAACTCGGGAAAGGGAGCACCTTCACCTTTACCCTGCCGTCAGCCGGACACGGCGCGCCCGCGCAGCACGAGCTCTGACGCCTCTGTACGCCTCAAGTTCTTGACAATCCCCGGGGTGAAGTATATGATCGTGCGAAATGCTCCTTGGAGGCGCAGCGCGTGGCTGACTATTTCAAGATCATTTACGAATATAAATTCAGCAACAATACGTTGAAGAGATTTGATCTCCTGCTCGACAAGGAGAATCTTGCCCTGGTCAGCGGCAAGAGCGGCAATTCGCCTGCATGGGCGCGCCTGGATTTTCATCAATGCGCGAACTGCCCACTGAATACGACCCTTTCCCCTTGTTGTCCCGTTGCGGCGAATCTTTCCGGAATCACGCAGGAATTCAGCGGCGTCACCGCCGCGGACAGGGCGACGGTCACCGTCACGGTCAAGGAGCGGACGTATTTCAAGGCAACATCGATCCAGGAAGGCTTAAGCCCGCTGCTCGGGATCATCATGACCACGAGCGGATGCCCTGTCATGGAACCGCTCAAGCCCATGGTCAGGTACCATCTTCCCTTTGCCAGTCTGGACGAGACCGTCTTCAGGATGGTCTCCCTCTTTCTGGTGGCCCAAGTCATACGGGGCCGGGCAGGCAAGGAGCCCGAGTGGGACCTTGAGGGCCTTTCCCGGATCTACGCGGAAGTGAAAAAATTGAACAAGGACTTCGGTCAACGAATGATCGCTGCGGCGCGCAGTGACGCCAATGTCCATGCCCTGGTGAAGCTGAATGTGTTCGCTGTCATGGTCCCTGCTGCGGCGGAAAACATGCTGAAGGAAATTACTCCGTATTTTTCGTCCTACCTCAAGTAGGGATTTCCGGCGACGCACGCTTCTGCAGTGCTTTTTAAAAAAAATCGATACGTTGATTCAATTCCTCTCGCCTCTTTTCTCTCTGTAAATGGCATTACTTCATTCAAATTATCGCCGCGTTAATGATTGTCAATAAATCATGCAACCTTGCCTGTGACCACGGCATTCTGTTTTAATGGTGCATGAAACGGGTGACAAATTCCCGATCTTGTGCTATATGTTAACAATATCGCCATCACCACGATTGACGATAGGTGCCGGTAAAAGTATCCCATTCTCCTCCACACCTTTGTTAAGCCATCATTGCGAAATCCACGATGAATTGAGCAGGGAGTCACCATGAAAGTCCCGGAGAAAAAAACTGTTGGTTCGTCGAGCCGGAAAAAACCTGCGCAAACAGGCAGCGACGAAGAGATACGCTTCAAGACCTTGTTCGAACAATCTCCGTTCGGCGTGCTTCTCATCGATCTTGAAGGGAACCTGCTCGACTTTAACGAAGCGGCGCACCGCCAATTAGGATACTCGCGGGAAGAGTTCGCAAAGCTTCGGCTTTCGGAAGTCGATGCAATCCAGAGTCCCGGGGAGATACAACGGAGCATTGCCGATGCTTTGGCAAAAGGGTGGGCCGAATTCGAAGTTGTCCACAAGACCAAGCAGGGCGAGCCGAGGAACGTCCATGTCATCAGCCAGGTGCTCGTCTTGTCCGGCAAGACGGTTTTTCACACGATCTGGCGCGATATTACGGACCAGAAGCGGGCGGAGGACGCGGTCAAACGCAGCGAAGAAAAATATCGCACGCTTTTCGACAACACTCCCCTGGGCGCCGTCATCGTGGACATGGACCGGCGCATCGTGGATTGTAATGTTGCTTTTCAAAAAATGCTGGGCTACAGTCTCGAGGAGCTGAAAACCATGACGGTCCCTCAAATCAGCCATGCCGATGACGACCTGGCGACCAGAGGGCATTACCGAGCCATGATCAACGGGGACATCGACAGTTTTACGATGGAGAAGAGGCATTTCCGGAAAGACGGAAGAATCCTCTGGACCAATTTGACGGGGACGGTGATACGGGATGACCAAGGCAAGCCGCAACATTTGTTCGGCATCGTCGAGGACATCATTGAACGTAAAAAAACTGAGGAATCCCTGCTGCTCTTCAGGAACTTGCTGAATCAGTCGAATGACGCGATATTTGTCAATGACCCTGCAACGGGCCGCTTTCTCATCGTGAACGATAAAGCATGCGGCAATCTGGGATACAGCAGCACAGAACTGCTCGCGAAGAGGACCATGGATATCGAAGCAACTTTCCCGGATCAGGCCTCCTGGGATGCCCATGTCAATGAAGTGAAAAGCCGCGGCTATATGATTCTCGAAGGAAAGCACAAACGCCAGGGCGGGGCCCTGTTTCCCGTGGAAGTAAGCGTCACGTATATGACTGTAGGGGACAGGGATTACATGGTGGCAGTGGCCCGGGACATCTCCGAGCGTAAATTGTCGGAGCAGGCCCTGCGCCTGAGCGAAGAACGACTGTCGAAAGCGCAACTGATGGCCCACGTCGGCAACTGGGAATGGGACCTGATCACGAATCAGCTCTACTGGTCCGACGAAGCGTACCGGATCTATGGAGTGGACCCCGCAACGTTCATCCCGACATTCGACGCGGTCGGGAAAGCCATGCATACCGACGACCGGGAGGCTTTTGCAAATGCCGTTCATGCCGCGATTTACGAACGAAAGCATTTCGAGATGGATTACCGCCTTATCCGGCCCGACGGCACGGAAAGGACCGTGCATACCATAGGCGAGGTAACCTACGACAGCGCAGGCAAACCCCTCATCAAGTCAGGCACGGTCCAGGACATCACGGAACAAAAGCAGGCCGAGGAAAAGCTCCGGCAGAGCGAGGAATTTGCCGGGAACATCCTGAACACGGTGGACGAGGGGTTTATCGTCATCGACAGGGATTTCCGCATACAAACCGCCAATAAGGCTTATTGCAGCCAGGCCGGCAGGACTTCCGATGAGGTCGTCGGCAGACATTGCTACGAAATATCCCACGGCGCACTCCGGCCGTGCTACGAAGAACATGAGGAATGCGCTGTCCGCCGCGTCTTTGAGACGGGCACACCCCATACGACGTTGCACCGGCACCGCGATGCAAAAGGCTCGATCCTGTACGTAGAGACCAAAGCCTTTCCAATACAGGTCAGCTCGGGCACGGTTACGTCGGTAATCGAAACGGTCACCAACATAACGGAAAAACACCTCCTTGAAGAGGAACGGCTGAAAACGCAAAAACTCGAGGCCATCGGGACCTTGGCCGGAGGGATCGCGCACGACTTCAACAACCTGCTCCAGGGAGTATTCGGTTATATCTCCATGGCAAAGATAAAAATCGACCAGAAGGAGCGGTCCCTCGCCATGCTCGAACAGGCCGAGAAGGCGCTGCATATGTCGGTGAGCCTGACCAAACAGTTGCTGACCTTCTCGAAAGGCGGAAAGCCGGTCACGAGGAAGATGGACGTGCTCCCGGCAGTCGAGAACGCAGTAAAGTTCGCCCTGAGCGGTTCCAGCGTTGACTATTGCATTACGGCCGACAAGGGCCTGCGGGCAGTGGAGGCCGATGAGGGGCAGGTCGGGCAGGTGATCCAGAACATTGTGCTGAATGCCGATCAGGCGATGCCTTTGGGAGGCACGATAGCGATTACCTTAAAGAACGTGCGCGCCCCCCGCCCCGGCCTGCCGCCCGCCCTGACAAAGGGCGACTACGTTGAAATTGTCGTTCAGGACAGCGGCATCGGCATTTCAGAACAGTACCTCCAGAAGATCTTCGACCCGTATTTTACGACCAAGGAAAAAGGGAGCGGCCTGGGACTCGCCACGTCCTATTCCATCATTAGAAACCACGGCGGCGTGATCGCCGTCGCGTCGGCGGTGGGCAAAGGCACGACCTTTTCCGTTTATCTTCCTGCTGTTGAAGCCGAGGCAAAGTCCGTCGAAGCTCCCGCTGTCCCTCCTGACGGCCGGAAGGGAAGGATCCTGGTCATGGATGATGAGGAGCTGATACGGGACATTGCCGGAGAAATGATACGGGCCGCGGGTCATGAAGCGGAATTTGCGGAACAGGGCAGGATTGCCATTGAAAAATATCAGGCAGCAAAAGAATCGGGCAGCCCTTTTGATATCGTTATTCTGGACCTGACCATCCGTGGAGGCCTCGGAGGTAAAGAGACGATAAAGCGGCTGCGCGAGCTTGATCCAGGCGTCAAGGCGATCGTGTCCAGCGGTTTTTCGGAAGATTCCGTCGTTGCCGACCACCGGACATACGGCTTCGCTGCATGCTTGATGAAACCCTATGAGTTTGAAGAACTGAGAGATACGATCAATACCCTCTTGACCGACTAAGGGCCTTCTTCACTGCTCTCCAGGATGGGGGGATTACCTTCATGAGAACACCGGCCTGGTTCATACCTGCGGTACTTGCGCTTATCCTCTGGGGAGTGTGGGGGCTGTTCCAGAAACTCGCCACCAACCAGATGCCGCCGCGGACCGTTTATTATGTCTCGGCCCTGGGCGCGCTCTCGGTCGTTGTAGTGCTTCTGTCAACGAGCGGCTTCCCGACACATCTGAATTTTGAAGGGGTACTCTTCGGCGCACTGGCCGGGGTTTGCAGTTCGCTCGGCGGGCTGCTGTTCCTCCAGGCCATGGGGAAAGGAGAGGCCGCCGTCGTCATCACCTTCACCGCGCTTTATCCGGCGGTATCCGTCATTCTCTCCTTCCTCCTTCTTCACGAGACGATAACCCTGAAGCAGGGCATCGGCATCGTCCTGGCGCTGTTCTCAATGGTGTTGCTGACATAAGTGCAATATCATTCTCTTCTCATCGATGGTATTGTGACCGCAACAGCTCTTTCGGGAAAGGGAAAATCTTATCCATCTGCGCCTATCTTCCGTCCCGTGAAGATTCATCGGAGCCGGAGGCCTCTATTGCTCTTTCCACGTCCGGGTCCAACCTTATGTACGCCCTGACCGTGCCGTCATTCCGGAGAGCGTACGAGGTGAGCAGAACATCGGGAATGCCGAATTCATAGGGAACATAGAGGGGGCGCACCTCGTAGCCGATGGTGCCTCCGGCATCGTCGGATATCCTGCGCACCTCCGTTCTCCAGATGCGGTGGGAAGTGCACTTGAGAAAGGAGTTGGCTTTGCTGAACGCCTGTTGAGCCGGAACATGCTTCTCTACCTTGTAGGAGGTGTCGAGATCGTAGATTTCGAAGGGATGTTTGCTTTCTTCGTTCACGAGAATAACCACGTTCTTTATATCATCGGGATAACGGCATCCGTAAAGCAGCAGGGTATAGGTCCCCGTGACTGCAGCAGGTTCAGCGGCCGAGGTCGCAAGCTGTTTGCCGGCCATGCAGCCCGCGAACATTATTGCAAGGAATGCCAACGCTGTTGCGCCAAGTCCCGAATTTTTTCCCTTCATCATGATCCCTCACTTTTTAAACGTTGGAGTTCCTGGATCGATCCGTTTTTCCTCTTCACTTTTATTATAGACCCGCATTGCCCATCCTGCACAGTCAATGAAGAAGCATTAAACATAGAAAAAACATTTAGACACAGAAGAAGCGGATTAACACATGATAAAAGCGGATAAATTCGAAAGCAAGGCAATCAC
>JAJYKN010000058.1:6903-7376 GCA_021788515.1 Nitrospirota bacterium
TTGGGTGAACTGCCCTTTGAAGAAGAATCCACCCTTATCCGACTCTTATCAGATTTGATACATTCGTAAAAAGTCAAAATCCACCGCGGAGGCGCAGAGACGCAGAGAAAAAGACTTTACAAATTGAATGGTTCTCTTGGCGTTCTCTGCTCGTCTCAAAAAAATCCTGTCGAAACTGTTGACTTTGGTTTTGAATTTCGTATGATGAAGGGCATTGCGCTTCTGCGGTGATGCTCCAGGCCCGGGCTTCTGTGCTGCTGCGAACGAATTCACCCTGGCGGGGCGGCGGAATACTATGAAGAATTGGTCAGACAAAAGGGTCCTGGTCGTTGACGACTCGCAAACGATGCGGATGCTGCTCCTGTTCCATGTGCTCAAGCTGCTGCCCGGCGTGAAGATCATGGAGGCGGTCAACGGTTCCCACGCTCTGGAAAAGCTGAAACAACAGGATGTGGACCTTATTCTTACGGACA